>JACQXT010000231.1 GCA_016208665.1 Chitinivibrionia bacterium
ATCGTAAGCATCGGCATTGCAAGCAGTCTCCAAGTTTATGAGTAAGCTGTGTTGTTAGTTTTCGTCCTAGAGGTAAATCGCCGTTCCCGCGCCGACATTGATGGAGGCGTCCTTCATGGTCCCGACGATGAATGCGATCTGCGTCTCGGTGAGATGCGGGTGAAACGGCAGCGCTACGGCGCGGTCTGCGACCTTCTCGGTGACGAACAAATCGCCGCGGCGGTGGCCGAGATCGAAGTAATAGCGTTGCAAATGCAAAGGCTGGCTGTAGGCGGCAGCCTCGATCTTCTCGGTTTTCAGGTCCTCGACGATGGCATCCCGGCTTGAGCGCGAGAACCTCGTGCCAAGATGCACGGTGTAGAGAAACCAGTGGACTTCATCGACATCGGGGGCGATGTAAGGGTCTTTAATACCCTCGAACGACTTGATGTATTGGAAGTAGTGCGCCTCGGTGAGTTTGCGGAGCGACAGGATTTCATCGATCCGTTGAAGTTGAACAAGGCAGAGCGCTGCCGCGAGATCGCTCATCTTCGCCTGGAAGGGTGCGACGGCTCCAATCACTACCGAAGACCGCTCTTCCGGCAGCCGGCCGCGATGCCGCCTTATCGCAATGGCGATATTCTCATCGTCCGTGACAATCATCCCGCCTTCGCCACAGGTTATCGGGCCCGGCTGCGAAAAGTCGAAGACCGAGCAATCCCCGAAGCTGCCAACGCGCCGGCCCTTATAGACAGAACCGATCGCCTCGGTGGAGTCCTCGATGAGTGCGATCCCGCTTTTTTGGGCAAGTTCACGGAAGGCCGCCCAAGGCGCAGGATGGCCGTTGGTGTTGCCCGCGATAATCGCTCGCGTCTTTCCGGTAATGCGGGCTTCCGCCTTCTCCGGCACGAGCGTTCCGGCCCAATAATCGATATCGGCGAAAACGGCCGTGGCGCCGGCCAGCACAATCGCATGCGTAGTCTCGCGCCAGGAGTAGGACGAGGTAATCACCTCATCGCCAGGGCCGATGCCATAGGCCTTCAGCACAAGCAGCATGCCGATTGTGCCGCTTGAGACCGCTATCGCATATTTTTTGCCGGTGTAGGCCGCGAAAGCTTCCTCGAACGCGTCAACCGCAGGGCCGGCGCTGAGGCGCGGCGACTGAAGAACGTCCGTCACCGCCTTGATTTCGGCGACCGTAACATGCGGGTCCGATAGGGGTATGAAGGTCGGGTTCATGGCGTGCCCCGGTTCGCGGTGACAACAAGCCCGGTCGCCAGCTCGGGGTTGTCCGTAAGACTCAAGCAATGATTGCTGCCATCGACGAGATACAAATCGAACAGCTTGTATTGCCGGAACGGCGCCTCAACCCCGATATCGGAGGGGTCTACCCGCGTGAGCGAAAGCTTCGGAAAGCGCGCGCGAAGAGCCGCCAGCGTGCTAGGCCCTGCATCCGGCGCTCCAAGCAGCGCGTCGATCTCCGATATTTCCCCGGCGCTCAATCCCATGGTTATTCAGCCAGTTTGCGTGCTTCGACTGTGATCGGGAGCTTCGTGCCGGGGTCGAGGTCCGGCAGTTCGAGCTGCCAGCCATTGGCGAGCGTGATGACGCCGCCCCACATCTCCGGCTTCTCCATCGACACGATGGGCTCCTCCAAGTCTTTCTTAGGGACATAGGCGGACATCTGGCCCTCGGGGCTCTTGCGGATCATGACTTTCATCGTTCGTTCCTTGCCAGCCACCAGGGGCCGTTTCTCAGCCTTGCCTGTTTTCGTATGCGTCTAAACGGGGTCGATCTCGTTTTCGAGACAGCCAACGACGAGGCTCTCCTTGAACTCCACGAGATAGATATGTGTATTGGTATCAACGTGAGTGCCGACCTGGACGATCTCACCCCTATCGCCGGCCTTAACGAGAAGCGCATCCGCGGGATGTTCGGGATAGGAGCCATCATTATAGAGGTCCGAAAGCGCGCTCACCCGCTGACCCCATTGGAATTTTGGCGCTTGAGGCTCGATCATGCCCGTTTTCCTTCCGAAGCTTGGGGGGCAGCTCCTTCCACCCGTTCAAGCTCCTTGCGCTTCATGCCGACGCGGTAGCCTGTCGAGATGAACTCGATGCCGTAAATATAGAACTGCTGAAGAAACGTCCCGATGCTGACGACGTAACCCTCGTCACCCTTTTTGCAGAGGATTTCGCCGATATCCTTGCCGGCGTAGGTTCCATCATTGCGGATCGTGCGGCGCGCGCGAACCCTGTCGCCATAGTCGAAAGTGGGCGGATCGTTGAGTTCGACAACATCGCTATCGCGGCTGATATTCGTCATCTCTGCGCCTCCTCGCTGGCTGGGAGAGATTGCCTTGCGTACGCCTCTCGAGGCGCACGACATTGCTGCCCAGGTCCGAGCCTCCTTGCTGTTCGATGCGTGTGCGGACGAGATCGCGAACCATATCGTCGGGGTCGTCCGCCATCTCGGCCAGGATGCCCGGCGGAACCCGGCTCGCAGCTTCGTAGCGCACGCGCCAATCGGAATCGCGGTGAAAACCAATCAGCTCGACGGGTGTCAGGCGCCGCACAACCGCAAGGCGGACCTCCGCATCCTTATCGCCGGCCATCTCGGCCAGCGCCTCGCGATCGATGCGGCTCGCCACGACACGGCGGACTTCGGCTTCCTCGTCAGCCATCATCGCGGGAAGGTCCGCCATGGGAATGCGGCGCGCGACCACGAGCCGGACGTAATAATCCGTGTCCTGCATCATGGGGAACAAATCGGTTTCATCGAGAAGGGACGCCACACGAATGCGCACCTCGCGATGCGCATCGTTGCGCAGCTGCAGAAGATAGCGGCGCGGGAGCCTTCGGGCCGCGTTCCAGCGAACGGTCTCATCCGGGTCGGCAAGCAGCGCCGGCAACCGGAACACATCGGCCGACTTCGCCGCAATGGCCCGGACCTCAAAATGGGGGTGATCGATGTAGCCGTTGGCGAGCGATGGGTTCCAATCGAAAAAACGGTCGATACGGCGCGCATAGCGGTCATGCACGCAAGCGTGCTTCAGGCGGCAGCGGTCCTTGGCGGAAAGCGCGAGATGGGCGCAGCTTTCGCAGTTGATCTCTTTGCCTTGCCAATCGATGGATTCGTCGATGTCACTCGTCATCGTCTAGCCCCACTCTATTCAGGACACCCAACAGAACTTTGGCGCCGATCTTGTCGCTTGGATCGAGATCGAGCAGCTTCATGACAATCGCGCGCCCCTCCTCCAGATCGCCAAGCCGCATGGTCAGATAGGCGTATGCTTTAAGCGTGAAGAGGTAGAAGCGTGGAAGAACGGCGGCGTAATCGCTGAATGCCGCATCGCCAGGCCGGACCTCGCACCAATCCGCCTGAAGCCCGTTATCGTCCGCCGCCTTCTTCAAGCAGATGCGGGCGATATCCAAAGCTTCCGCCAGGCGGTTTTTATAGAAGTAAAAGCGATAGAGCCCGATCAGCACCGCCGCATGGGTGGGGGCGGCTGCCTGCGCCTTCCACAAATGCGCTTCGGCGGTACGATCATCCCGATAGGCAAGCGCGGCAAGCCGCAGATGCCGTTCCGCAACTTCCGGCAGCCCGGCGCCAAGAATGGCCGCGGTCAAAACGGCGTCTTCCGCCGGATATGCCGCCTGTGTGCCATACTCCATCGCCGGTCCCATCGTTCGATACCTAATGCGTATGCTGGCCGGAGCCGCATGCTTTCTGTTTCGGGTCGTGGAACACGAACCCGGATTGCGTGGCGGTTTCCGCGAAGTCGATGGTTACGCCGTCGAGGAGCAAGCGGCTTTCAGCCGGCAGAAACAGCTTGATGCCGTTGACCTCGAACACGGCATCGCCCTTCAGCGGTGCTGCTTCGACGCTGAACTGCGCGGCAAGGCCGGAACACCCGCCGGGTGTTACCGCAAGGCGAAACCCGCTGCCCGGTCCGCCATCGAAGCGGAGCAGGCGCTTTATGAACTTTTCCGCCGATGGCGTAACCGTGACATTCATTGCGCTCTCTCTCCTTAAGCGCTGGCCTGATAGCGCGGATAGCCGTTGTCGATAATGCAGGTGTCCTCGACAGGGCATACGGC
>JACQXT010000201.1 GCA_016208665.1 Chitinivibrionia bacterium
CAACAGCTGCGAAAACGATTTTTGTTCATCGTACATGCCGGTAGCCTCCAAATGCGATTCGAGCGGTTATTCGCCGGGAATATGTGTCAGGAAACGATTACAGCGCCGCGGCGGTTGGCTGAGTACGGCTAATCAATATTCATGCCGAAAGAAGCGGCTGCGGCAGGAATGCCGGCGCAATCCCGCCGAACGGGCGCAGACAAGTCGCAATATTATGCGCATAATTGTCCTGAATGCGTTATTTTGCAATCATGCCGATGAGGAGCCACGTTGATGCGGAGCGGGCCGCCGAGAGCGCGCGGCGGCACGGGGAGACACCTTCGAACGCGCCGTTAGAGCGGACGCATCGGAGCGTATGAGGCGATGAACTTTCGCTCGCTGCCTGCATCGAAAAGCACCGTCACGCGGAGATCTTCGCCTTTCCCCTCGACCTTGCGGACGATGCCTCTTCCGAACTTCTCGTGCCAAACCCGCATCCCGACGGAGTACGCCGTCTCTTCCTGCGAGATGTTCTCATAGTCGGGGTGTTCCTGGCGCGAGGGGACGCCGCTTTCGAATCGCGCCGTTCTTCCCGCCCATCCGGCGCCCCGGCGCGAGGCCTCGAAACCGGCCTCGAGGAGTCCGGCGCCGATCGAACCTTCCAGGTGCCGTTCCGGGATCTCGAAGAGAAACCGCGACGGCGCCTGCCCGCTGACCGAGCCCATCCTGCGGCGCATATTCGCATACGACAGGCACAGGAGCGAGCGCGCCCGCGTCATACCCACGTACAGCAGCCGCCTCTCTTCTTCGAGTTCGCTCTCCGTATCCAGGGACGAATAGTGCGGAAAGAGCCCGTCCTCCAGGCCGGCGATGACGACGCAATCGAATTCGAGGCCCTTGGCGTTATGAACGGTCATAAGCGTGAGCAATCCGCTCCCGGCGTCGATGGCGTCGACGTCGGAAACGAGCGCGATTTCCTCGAGAAAGGCCCGGAGCGAACGATCCTCGTTCGAGTCGGCGAACGAATCCGCGGCGGCAACCAGTTCTTCAATGTTTTCGATTCTCGATTCGAAGTCCGGATAGGCGCTTTTCAGATGTTCGCGGTAACCGACCGCATCGATGAGTGCTTCGATCACCTTCGGGGCGGCGGAATGCCCGCTCATCAGCCGCAGGCTCTCGATGGCGCGCACGAAATCTTCACAGCGCCTTCGCGGTCCGGCGCCGAGGCTGTATTCCCCGGAGACGAGCAGCTGCATCGTCGAAACGCCGCTCCGGATCGCCTGCTCTTCCAGCATCGCGACGGTTGTCTTGCCGAGCGTGCGGCGGGGCACGTTGATGATTCGCTGCAGGCTGACGAAATCGTCCGGATTCACGATCAGCTTGCAGTACGCCAGCATATCCCTGATCTCCGCCCGTTCATAAAACCGCACGGAACCGATGATCTGGTACGGCATGCCTCCCAGCTTGAACACCTCTTCGAGGGAGCGCGATTGTGCGTTGGTCCGGTACAGAATCGCGATGTCGCGGAGCGAATATCCCCGGGAACGCAGATCGCCCACCAGGTGGAGCGTCATTCTCCTCATCCGCGGATACGAGCAGCTTCACCTTCTCTCCCGCCGGGCCGTCGGTCCACAGGTTCTTCCCCGTTCGGCCCCTGTTGCAGGAGATCAATTCGTTTGCGGCGGCCAGAATCGTCTTTGTGGAGCGATAGTTCTGCTCGAGCCGGATCACCTTGGTGCCGGGATAGAGCGTCTGGAAATTCAGGATGTGTTCGACCTTCGCCCCGCGCCAGCCGTAAATGGACTGATCGTCGTCTCCGACGACAAACAGGTTTCTCGTATGGGAGGACAGCGCATCGATCATCATCATCTGAATCGGATTCGTGTCCTGAAATTCATCGACCAGCACATATCGGAACCGCCGCGCATACTCGTCCCGCACGCCGGGATGCGCCGAGAAGAGCTCAACGACTCTCGAAATCAGATCGTCGAAGTCCAGCGCCTTCGCCCGTCTGAGAGCTTTTTCGTATTCCTCATACACGAGAACGATCTTCTTGTCCATGTTGTCGGACGCCCGCTCGTGCGCGAGTTCCGGCGAGATGAGATCGCTTTTCCATCTGCTGATGGTTTCCCGCAGGGCATGGACGGATTTCAGAACGGCGCCTTCGAGACCGTGGTGCGCAAGGATGCTCTTCACCGCGGCAAGACTGTCGGCCGCATCGTAGATCGAAAAGGCCGCCGGTATGCCGATCAGGCTCCCGTGCCGCCTCAGTATCCAAACGCCGGTCTTATGGAACGTTCCGACCCACAGCGCGCCGGATGTGCCGGGGATGCTTCGATCGAGGCGCTCCCGCATCTCCTGGGCCGCTTTGTTCGTGAACGTGAACGCCAGAATATGATGGGGAGAAACGCCGTTTCCGGCGATAAGATGCGCTATCCGCTCCGTGAGCACACGCGTCTTGCCGCTGCCGGCGCCCGCCAGAACGAGCACCGGTCCTTCCGTGGCCAGGACCGCCTCCTGCTGCATCGGATTCAATGATGTCTTCGACGACACACGCTACCCCTTCCCATGCTCCCATGGGTACTTCCACAACGCGCCTGCCACGGGAATCGTTGCCCGAACAATCAAAACGCGGGACCCAGATAAAAGTAAAATTGGCTGTTCCCGACTGTATGCAGGTCGGTCGGCCATGCAAACTGGAAATTCAGCAGCAGAAATCCTGCATTGAGGTACATGCCGAATCCGTAGTCCGCCTTGATGTCCTCGAATTGTAGTCCGCGGACGTCTTTTTTGAAAGCGGTAAAGTCGTCCCCTCGCCAGGCGGCTCCGGCGTCGAAGAATACCGTCCCGCCGATGTTGGTGAATCCCCAACGGGCAGGCCATCCCAGGATGAGCGCATCGATCATCGGATACCGGTATTCGAAGCTCAGCAATCCCATGCGGCTGCCCTCGAACGACAGGAAATCGTACCCCCGCAGAGAAACCGGGCCGCCGAGGTAGAATGTCCGGGGATCGGTTCCCTCGCTCGCCGCGGCGGCCAGCCGGAATGCAATCGAGTTCCGGTAAAAGAGCGGCGTGTACCAGCGGTAGTCGGCAAACGCCGTCGCACGGGATACGTCCGATCCGCCGAACGCAATGCCCTTCGAAAGGCTGAGGATCCATCGGGAGCCGTCGACAGGTCCGAAGGAGCTGTACCACGATGCGTCATGGACGAATGCAACGGACGGTTCGATCAACCGCCGCGTCGAATGATCGACCGGCAGATACAGGCTGTTTCCGGAACCGTCTTCATCTACGAATCGGTCGTAGAATTCACGGTCGGAGACAAAGCCTTCGAACTCGATGTCCACCCTGTCGAACGTAGTGATGGGGATGCTCATCAAGGCGAACAAACCGTAATTCTTTTCGCTGAAGAGCCGGTAATTCATGAACGATTCGCCGACCGACGTCATCCTGCTGTTGAGGTAATTCTTGAACTGGAAGACGCCGAACGCGTAATCGACCCGCTTCTTGAGATAGTAATAGGACAGCAGGAAATCGGAATCCGTGATATCGCGGTAAATATTGAATGAAAACACAGCGCGGTGGTTTCCCAGAATGTCGCTCAGGGCGACCGTGTTCGACAGGCCGAATCCGAATCCGGTCGAGAAATACAGCCCCGCTCCCTGCCCCACGAAATCCGGGGCGAAGCGCACGCGGTATGGAACCACCGTCGCCCCTCTCGAGCCTTCATCGTCTTTCCGGGCGGATACCTCGATGGATCCGGGCGCCGGCAGCGAATCGCCCGATGCCGGGGTCAGCGCCGGTTCCCGTGTTTCCGGAACGCGGACGCTGTCGGATACCGCAATCGACGGCCGGACTCCGGCAGTATCGGCGCTTGCGCGCGCGATCTCCGGCGGCATCCAATCCGCTTCGGGCGCTTCCGCGACTGCGGCGGGCGGGTTCGAGTATCTCGCCGTCATGAGCTCCTTCAGATCATCCGTCACATGGACATCATACCCTCCGTTGACGAATGCCGAAAACGTCAGGCGCCCCTTTGACTCATTGACATCGGGAGTGAACAGACCGCCGAGCACGTCCGTAAAACGGTGGTACGTTCCGCTCCGCACGTCCCCGGCGTAGAGGTTGTTGATGCCCGATTCGTTCGACGTGAATATGACCGTCTCGCCGTCGTTCATGACGAGCGGATTCGCATCGTCCCCCGGCGTCCGGATCAGAGGAGCGATTTCGCCCGTTTCGAGATTCATCATATAGATGTCGAAATGGTAGTCCCGGACGATATTCCCGTCGGCGAGAAAATCCATTTCGCCCAGCGTGCTGAGATGCGGTCCGGAGAAATCGGACGGCGTATCCACGGTCGCCTGGGGTAGGCAGGTGAAGACAATCCGTTTTCCGTCGGGGAAAAACCGCGGGGTCAGTTGATCGGCGACATCGTTCGTCAGGCGCTTGTACGTCCCCCGTTCGGCATCGATCAGGACGAGATCGGTTTGGCCCCGCAAAACAGCCGTCAGAACGATCGAGTTCCCGTCGGGCGACCACGCGGGCGCCAGCAGCTGGTCCGCATGGACGTCGAGCTGCTTGGCGATCTTTCCATCTCCGGTGCGGACGAGGTACACCACATCCCGCCCCTTGGACTTCGCCACGAAGGCGATCATGGATCCGTCCGGGCTGAATGAGATGCTGCTCGAAAAGAAGTGAAGCGACTCGAATCTGTTCGAGCGATAGCCGCTCACGAGCTTTCTCACGACCTTTCCGTCGAGAGCCGACATGAGATAGATATCCATCAGCCCGCCGCGATCGGAGAAGAACGCAATATATTCGCCGTCGGGAGAGAGCACCGGCTTCGTATTGTAGTACCCGTGATCCTTGACGTGATCCGTCAGCTTTCGTCCGATGTCTTCCGCGTCGCTCTTGTGCGCGTAGAGCGGCCAGTAGTGTTTCCTCAGCGAAGCCTTCCACTGCCGGCTCAGCTCGTCCGAATCGACTCCGATCGTCTTCTCGAGAGCCGCGGCGGCGTTTCGGCTGGACGCCAGGGCGGAAAGAATATCGAGTAATTTCTCATTCCCGTACGTGTCGGCGATATAATTCATGACCGACTGCCCCTCTTTGTACGCATACAATCCGTTCACGTAATCCAGATCCATCACGTAGTCGTAGATGACGGCGTCCCGGATGAACATGTCGGAATCCGTGTCCCAGCCGACCGAGAGGTATTCGGCAAGCCCTTCGACGAGCCACAGCGGCATGGAAAACAGGTAGTTCCTTGAAAACACGTTGTCCATCAGCCGGTTGTAGACGATATGGAAGGTGAACACGTGGGCCAATTCATGGATGGCGGTGTGCCGGAACGCGCTGAATGAACCGTTGAACGGCAGGACTATCCGCCGTCTGGACGGCTCGGCGAATGCCTGGACGCCCTCGCTGAGAAGGGACAGAGAGACGTTCGTCTCGAGAAAATCGTTGTGCGACGCATAGAGGATTATCGGCACCTTCCAGGGCAGCTCGGCTCCGAGCTTTGCGGACAGCATCCGGTAGCCGTCCTCCAGAACCAGCCCCGCGCGCGCGGCAAACGCCTCCTCGCCTTGATAAAAATGAATGTCGAAATGGCGGGTGCTCAGGATGTGCCATGCGAGGTCTTTGCGTTGAATCTTATTCCGGCCGAAATACTGTGCGCTCGCCGGTTCCGGGAAAAACAGAATCCCGAGCAACAGCGCTGCAGCAAGTCTCAGGGGCGTTTTCGCAGACATGAATGACCGCTTTCCGTTGGCCGCCCTTCCCGCAATCCCGCCGTTCATCCCGCTCCCCGTTCATCTTTAATGTATATGCGGAACGCGGCGGGCTCAAGAAGAAACCTAGTATTCGAACCGGAGTTTGATGTCGAAGTTGATTTCATCGGTCGCCTGAGCGCTTTTTCCGAGGAGCTGCATGCCGCTGTGGCGGATGATTTCCGACCGGAGGATGACCATGGTGCCGATCCTGTACTCGATGTCGATTTCCCGCTCGGTCGCGATCGAGAGGCCCTGGCGGTATTTCAGGTAGAGATCCTCGGACAGGTACTTCCCGACGGCGATGGTCATCTCCCGTTCCGGCCGCCGCGCATTGTCGAGGCCGTTGACCGTGCGGGATTCGACGTCGATGGTGAGGTCGTTCATCTGCGCGTTCAGCACGCCCTCAAGATAGTTGGACGCGAGATTCTGGGCCGTGCCGGCGGCATCCCACCTCTCCGACTCCGCGCTCGTCCCCCCGGACGCGATATAGGTGCCTCCCATCATTTTCCATATATCCGTCTCGCTGTACTGCGGGCTGTCCGAACTGAGGGTGACCTGGGGTTCCTGCTTATCCTTCGGCCAGGATAGATTCAAAAAAATGCGGTGCTCCTCGTCCCCCATCCTGTACAGACTGTAAGCGTCGACGTTGATTTCGGGCCTCAGCGCGGTGGCGGTCGAGAAATTGAACGTTCCTCCGGTGATCGTGAATTTGTTATTGTACAGCGCGTAGGATCCGCGAAGTATGTTGAGCTCGCCTCGAAGATACAGCCCGCTCTGATCGCGTTTGAGAATGACGTTTCCCCCCAGTTCCATGTGCAGGCCGGGATTCTTGACGAAAATCTTCTTGGGAGCTTCGATATCGAGATCGCAATACCATCCCGGATTCTCGGACGGCATGAAGAGAGACTGCTCCGAGCCGCCGTCTCCGGCCAGCGACTTGGTTATGGTCGCCTGCTTGACCTGCAGCCGTCCCGTGACGACCGGAGCCAGGGGATTGCCGCCCTCTCCGCGGGAGACGACCGAGACGGCGCCGTCCTGCAGCGATATGAAGTCGTGTATGGATGCGCATACGGCGTCGCGCAACGTGACATCGATCCGATAGCGCTTCGGCTTGAACGCATCCAGCTCTGCGGAACCGGTTCCGGAAAGGCTTCCGTTTTCTCCGACCCGCCCGTTGAGATACGTCAGCTGCGCCAGATTATCGAGGAGAGTAATATGAGCATGCACCTTCGTGTAGGTTTCTTCCATGCGCGCGAGACGCAGCGTGCAATCCTGAAAATCGATGCTTCCCGAGAAACGGGGCTCGTCGATCGTTCCGCGGATGTTCACCGAAGCCCCGAACTTTCCTCCCGCGAGCTCGACGGCCTCGAGATACGTCGCCAGTGCGCTGATATCGTTGGATGAAACCGCCACGCTCAGTTCGAACGGCGCATGCTTCCTCATCCGCAAACCGCTCGCGAGGGCGAAACTCACGGGCAGCCGGCCTTCGACCGATCCCTTGAACTTCCCGTCGTCGAACGCAATCGAATTGATATCCATGAGGCTGTCTTCATACGCGGCATCGAGACTGATATCGGGGAAGTGCACCTTGTTCTCCGCCGTGGAGCGCAGCGTTCCCCGCGCCGCGAAGCGGGCGTTCTCCGGGCTTCCGCTTATCGCGAGCCTGCCGGAATACAATCCGGAGAGCGGCGGCTTCTTGTTCAAAGCGCCGTACACGTTCTCGAGCGGGAACCCGGAGGCTTCCAGGACGAACGACCACGGCGCGTGCATCATCCGCTCCACCCTGTCGGGAGCCTGCACAAGCCGAACGGGCGACAGAGGGAGCCGCCAGGCTCCCGACCCGCTCAATGAGTCGCCGTTGGAGCGAACCACAAGATGCTCGAGCCGGTACCCCTCTCGATCGTATTCGCACACGAAATGAACGCCGCTCACGGGTATCTCTTTGACCGCGCCCGCTCCGAGCGTGAAGTCGACCCGGATCGCCGGTTCGTCGACCGTCCCGTTCCAGTCGGCTTTAAACCTGCTCTTTCCTTTCAGAGTCCACGGGATCCCCAGGGATCTCTGGATCAGCGAAGCTTCCACCTCCCTGCCTTCCGCATGAACGTCAAAGCTCCGCCGCGCGCCCTCATACCTTCCGTGAAAACGTATCTCCCCTTCCCGCGAAGCGAGCACCGCCTCATCGAACGCGATGGTGCTGTCGCGGACCGTGAGCTTGACGGGCGTTTGGATGCTCCACGTTTCCGAGGGCAGCTTGATCAGGAGGTGCCTGAACAGAATATCCTGGTCCGCGCCGCGCGCGGTCACGACGAAATCGCCCGTGCAGAGCGTGTCGCCCTTCGAAAAACTGAAATCCTTGACATGCGTGGTCGCGCCCGAAGCTTCCAGGAGGATATGCGGGAATGAAAACGCCCTGCCCTGAAGTTCGATGCGCGGGCCCTGCAGGTCCACCGTCGCTACGGCCGAGCTGCTTGCGGCGTCCTCGATGTCCGCGTGCACGACCCCCGAATCGATTCGCGCGAACAGAAATTCGGTATTCTCGATAGTGCCGTTCAGATTGATTCGCAGACCGTCGAGGAGTCCGACGGCCCTGCCGGTGATGTGCATCGACGACTTCACCCTCGGCAGCTTCAGGTAGTCCCAGAGATAGCCGAAATCGTCGCCCTCGAGCGAGAATATCAGGTCGGCGACCGTTTTCGCATCGATCGTTCCCGAGCCCGAGAGAGTGAATCCCGGATTCTCGAATGAAACGGCGTCTATGGATAGTCCCGCGGCGGGAGTATATCGCCCCTCGATTGCGGCCCGTTGCGACCTGAATCCCTCGATACTCGAACTATCGAGGACCGCTCCGAATGTATAAAGGTCATCCGGCCGCCGATACGCCATCCTGACGGCCCCGTGCAGATCGGTGCGGGGAACCCCGGATGCAGGAATGAAACCTTCCGAAATATCGAGCCCCCGGCACGCCCCCTCGAAAGCGTATCCGCCCGCGTCGCCGCCGGCGTAGGTCAACATCCCCTTCACATAGGAGCCGAATACCGTTCCCTCGACTTCGGGCAGTTCCACGACGCCGCCGGCGAGGCTCCCGGAGAACGAGAATCCGCTGAGAACCAGTCCTCCGGCCTTCCCCGTAACGCTGCCCCTGACGTGAAGCGTGTCGGCGTCCCCGCTCAGGGTGAGATTGCCGCCTATTTCGCCCGAGGCGCCGGGGAACAGCCCCAGCGACGCGATCTCCCCGAGATCGAGCGGGTTGAATACAAACTGGAGATGCCGCACCGCCCGGTTCCGATAGGTGCCGCCCGCCATGATGTATGATCGATCGAGCCGTGCAATCATATCGGTGAGAACCACCGAGCTGTCCGTGACGTCGCACGAAAGCCGCAGGGATTGCAGGCGCGTCTCCGTTTGCTGAATGCGCGCTCTCCCGCTTTCTATCTCGAAGCGGCCGGCGCCTCCGCTCAGGCGGAACGTTCCGCTCATCTTGATATCGTCGATCTCGACCGTCCTGGCGCTGTCGCGGTATTCAAAAGACACATCGTCGAGGATGTAGTTCTTGATCTCGATGTTGGGAGCCTGGCCCGGCGGAGCTTCCGGGCGGCTGTGAAGCAGGGCCGGCAACACGAGGGCGCCGCTGCCGTTTCTGCGCAGGCGCACGCGAACATCGTTCATGGAGAGGCGCTGTATGTTCAGGTCGAGCCTGATCATATCAAGAATGCTGTAATCAACCGCTATCTCCCCTATGTCGAGCAGATCGAATTCGGCCTCGTCATCGCGATAGGAGACGACAACGTCCTTCAGAACGGCCGTGCGCAGAAGATCTCCCTTCATGCCGCCGCAGGAGAATGTGAAATTCGTGCCCTGCAGGTAATGCTCGTTGACGTATGCGCTGAGCTTGTCGGGAATGACGCTGCTTCTCTTAATGACGAGCAGACCGCCCCCGATACCCAGCGCGGCCGCCGCCAGCAAGAGGAGGCCGACATGCAATCCAATTCGTTTCTTTCGTTCGCTCATGACAACGGCCGCCTAGAAGATCTGTCCGAGACTGATATGAAACCGCCCGCCGGAATCGACGGCGGGATCGCGCTTGAAGGGCACTCCGTAGTCCAGACGGATCGGACCCACAGGCGTATTATATCGCAGCCCGCATCCGACGCTGTACCGGTAATCCATCGCGGTAATGTCCGCTTCTTCGACAAACGGGCGGAAATGCGTGAATTTCACTTCCCTCACGCTGGCCCATACGTTGCCGCCGTCGAGGAACGCAGCCGCGGAGATCCGGATCCTGGACAGCAGCGGAACGCCGAACCTGATCTCGGCGTTCGTGAGCAGCAGGACGCGTCCTCCGACCACGCCTTCCGCCGTCTGCGCCTGGTACGGATCGGACACGATTCCCCTCGGCCCCAGGCTGTTTTCCCTATAGCCACGGACGGAGTTGCCTCCTCCCGCGAAAAACCTGTTTTCGATCGGCACGCCCCTGTCGGCGGAGGAACCGAAGGCGTCCACGTATCCTATTCTGGTGCGGAGCGCAATGATGGTGCTCCGGCCCCGCTTGAAATACTTCTGGATCGAGGCGAGTATCGAATAGAAATCGTTGTCGCCTCCGAAGATTCCCCCGGCAAGATCGAGCCGCAATGAGCGATAGCCGCCGCTTCCGGGATTCAGGATGAAATCCCTCCGATCCCTGCTGATGCTGGCCGAGAGTATCCGCGACGTAGACAGCTCCTCGGGAACCTCGGGAATCTCTCTCCTGATGCGTTCGTGGGAGAGACTCAGCAGCAAGTCGGTGTATTGGCTCAAGCGGCGGTTGCCGATCACGGAGGCGCCGATGGTCTTGATCGTTATCGGCTCGACGGTGGCGTCTTCTTCGAAGAATCCGTTGACCGCCGTCAGGAACTTCGTGCCGAACAGATGCCGCTGGTGAAACTCGCCGTCGTATCGGACATAGGTGCGGCTGAGGTGCATATGATCGAAATCCACCTCGTTGTTCTCGAAGAGATCGAACGAATACTGGGCTTTCAGCTTCAGTTTCCTGCCCGTTCCGAATAGATTCCGGTCGCCCCATTCGGCGATTGCGCGGCTGCCGAGGACGTTTCCCACTCCGAGGCCGACCTCCACGTAGGTGGCTTTCCGTTCGCGGACGCGCACTGAAATGTTCACGCTCTTCTTTTCAATATCGATATGGTCCGGCATCAATTCCACTTCGGTGAAAAGGCCGGTATCGAACAGATTCCGGCGCGATTCATAGAGCTTGTCGAGGTTGAACACTTCGCCCTGTTTGAACGTGAGCTCCTTCTCGAGAATGGAGCCTTTCGTCATCTCGTTCCCCCGCACGGAAATCGCGTCGATGCGCATCTTCGGCCCCGGATCGACCGAGTAGAAAATGGTCACGCTGTGGTCGGCATATGACACCGAGTCTTCCACCGAGGCGGCGGGGTACCCCACTTTTGCATACTCGTTCTTTACGGTGTAGACGTCGGTTTCGAGCATCGCAGGATTGAACGGATCGCCGGTTTTCAATATCAGCTTCTTCCTGAGCTTCTCGAACGCCACGATCGACGACTGCTGAAACACGATCCCCCCAACCGTCGTCGCCAATCCTTCGTCGACTTCAATGATGCAATCGACGAACCGGCGGTCCTCCGAGTAATTGAGGGCCTTCAGAACGACCTTCGCCTCGAAGAATCCCTGCGAATGGTAGAACGCTTCCAGGAACGCGACATCCCGCTGAATGTAACTCGTCCGGAGGCGCGGTTTCGTGAAGACGGCGAAGAACGAGGGCTCTTTGGTGTACATTTTCTGTTTGAGTTCTTTTTCGCTGAAATGAGCGCACCCGATGACGGCGATCGAATTCACGAACGGGCGTTTCGCTTCCTTCTCGAGATCGACATCCCCGGCGGCCGCGCCCGCAACAGGAGAAAGCACAAGCGCCAGGCACAGGGTCCCGGCAAGGATCCGCGCGGCGGCGCGCTTGACAGCGGAAGGCGGTTTGGGATAGGGTAGGAACCGCCCGTGCGAAGCGCACGGCCGAAATCGCCTGTCGCCCCCGAACATGGATCTCGTTATGTCGTTCGCATCACGCATTTCTCTGAAACCGCTAATGCTGATCCGCCGCTCCGCGCGGGGCATCCGCATCGCCATGCTCTCCTGCTTCGTTCTTATACACCGTATCGCCGGCTGCGGCAAACGCGGAAAACCGGCGGAACAACCGCTGACGCAAGACGAGCACTACCTCGTCGATACGTATGTTAACGTCATTCGCGCCAAAGACCTGCACGGCCGCAATCCCTCGATAGCCGACAGCCTTTTTTCCGCCATTGATAGTACGACAGACACTCTT
>JACQXT010000202.1 GCA_016208665.1 Chitinivibrionia bacterium
ATTGGATTCTGCGTGGCGACCACGAAGAACGGCCGGTCTATCGGGTGTGCGGCGCCGTCGACGGTCACCTGCCGCTCCTCCATCGCCTCAAGGAGGCTTGATTGCGTCCGCGGCGTGGCCCGGTTGATCTCGTCGGCCAGCAGGACGTTGGCGAACACTGGCCCGCGGGTGAAGCGGAACTCCCCCGTGGATTGGTGGAAGACGGTCACCCCGGTGATGTCGGACGGCAGAAGATCGGCCGTGAACTGCACTCGCCTGAACGTTCCGGCGATGGATTTGGCGATCGCCTTCGCCAGGAGCGTCTTGCCAACCCCTGGCACGTCCTCCAGCAGAATGTGTCCATCGGCCATCAATGACAGCACGGACGCGGACGACGCCTCGTCCTTTCCGATGAAGACCGTCCGGATGTTGTCCAACAGTTTTCGGCCGAGCCTGGCAGCTTCCGCGATGTCAATTGGTTTGGTCATTGGTCATTGGTCATTGGTCATTGGTCATTGGGAATATCCGTCTCGCATTACAGTAGTGAGGAAAAGCCTGTTGTCAAAATGCGCGGAATTTCCCGTGGCTGGCAAGGTATGCTATAGTAAACCAATACTGAACGCGGCGTGAACCACGGAGGATCCAAGCAATGGAGAGGCAGCCCAACGAGTCCATGCGCAAGCAGCAGAAGCCCCCGATAGGCGCGGGGATCAACGCAGTCCTGCCCAATCAGACGCAAGGAAACAGCGCGCTACCTCTCATCTGGGGTGGGGTCGGTTTCCTCATCCTGCTGATCATCGTCATAGTCCTCGCCATGGGGCCAGGGTCTAACAGGCCTGACAACGTTCCCCGGCCAAGAAAACCGTCGGAGGATCCCACCATGAAGAATGCGAAGACCGTCCGCACGGAGATCTGGGGGAGCAAGCCTCCCGAGCAGCCTGCCCCTCCTCCTCCCGTTCCGGTCAAACGCGAGACGCCCAAGGACGCCCGCGGCGGGCAACCACCTGTGAATAGAGGGTCGACCGCCCGGTCAATCGGACGCTTAACGCTGAAAGGCACGGCGACCAATTGAGTTGCGGGTAAGCTCCGCATTGTTACGTGAGCGGAAACAACAGAGGAGTGTGTAATGCGAATGTCGTCTTTGTCGGGGTCCTGGAGTGGACTGGTCGCCGCGGTGTCACTGCTGTTTGCGGGAGCCCTGACGGGATCCGCCGAGGTGAAATTGCCGAAGATTTTCGGCAGCAACATGGTGCTTCAACGTGACGCGCCTATCGCCGTGTGGGGATGGGCCGCCCCGAACGAGGCCGTGTCCGTCGCCGTCGGCGACGCGAAGGCCGACGCCAAAGCGACCGCCAAGGGCGAGTGGCGCCTCGACCTGCCCGCGATGAAGGCCGGCGGCCCCCTCAAGATGACCGTGAAGGGCTCGAACGAGGTTGTCTTTGACAACGTGATGGTCGGCGCGGTCTGGCTCTGCTCCGGACAATCGAATATGGAGATGGGGATCAAGGCCTGCACTGACGCCGACACGGAGATTCCGGCCGCCAACAATCCCGCGATCCGCCTCTTCAAAGTCCCGAAGAAATTCACCCAGGCTCCCCAGAACGACGTGGACGCCGTATGGAAGGTCTGCACGCCCGAGACCGTCGCCGAGGGCGGTTGGGGCGGTTTCTCCGGCGCGGGTTACTATTTCGGCAAAGAGTTGAACAAGGCGCTGAACGTCCCCGTCGGCCTTATCGACGCCTCATGGGGCGGAACGAGAATCGAGCCGTGGACCCCTCCCGCGGGCTTCGCGAAAATTCCCGCCCTTGCCTCTGTGTACGAACTTGTCCAAATCATGGATCCCGGAACTGATCTTCACAAGCAGCGGCTTGAGAAGGTGCTGAACGACGTCGGGGCCTGGACCGAGCAGGCGAAAAAATCTATCGTTGAAAAGACGGCCGCCCCCATCCTGCCGAAATATCCCGACGAGTTGCTGCCCCCCAAGGATCAACAGGTTCCCGCCACCCTCTACAACGGCATGCTGCACCCGATCGTCCCCTTCGGCATCCGCGGCGCCATCTGGTATCAGGGCGAGTCGAATCACGGGGAGGGGATGCTGTACACCGAAAAGACGAAAGCCCTCGTCAACGGCTGGCGTGAGGTGTGGAAGAATCCCAAACTCCAATACTTCTTTGTGCAGATCGCCCCCTTTTACTATGGGGAGGAGAACCCCAACGTCGTGGCCGAGTTCTGGGAGGCGCAGGCGGCAGTCGTCCCGGCGGTTCCCGACACCGGCATGATCGTCACCACCGACATCTCCGATCTCAAGGACATTCACCCGAAGAACAAGAAGGAGGTCGGCCGTCGACTTTCACTCCTGGCCTTGGCCAAAACCTACGGCAAGGACGTGGTGTGCGTCGGCCCCTCGTTCAAATCGATGAGCGTCGAGGGCGCCAAAGTCCGCCTGACCATGGACGGCGTCGGCGGCGGGCTCGCCTCCCGCGACGGCAAACCGCTCGATTGGTTCGAGATGATTGACCAAGACGAGGGCGGATTCGTCAAGGCCGACGCCGCCATCGACGGCGCGTCGATCGTGCTTTCTGCCCCGAGCGTCAAGAAACCGGCCGCCGTCCGCTTCGCCTGGAGCAAGATCGCCGAGCCGAACCTGATGAACAAGGAGGGGCTGCCTGGCGTGCCCTTCCGCGCCGGCGAAGTGCCCAAGCGTGACCAACTCGTCATGGTCCCCGAGGCGAAAGACTACCAGCTGGTCTATGACCTCGATCTGTCGAAGCTCGGCGCCGCCATAACCTACGACGTGGACAACCGCGCGAAAATCAACAAGCCGTTTGACCGTGTGGCGTACATCCTCGAGCTCGAGGCCCAGGGCGGACAGCCGCAGTACGTCTATGCCTCCATGGACGCCTTCACCGACGACCTCGGCAAACTCGGCGTCCCGACCGTCGCCTCTGGCGCCAATTTTCAGCAGAAGGTCAATAATTTGACCGTCTTCTCGAACGTGCAAGGTATCGTCACGGGCGGCGGATTGAAGGGCGGCAATATCGAGTTCTGGCCGAACAACTATGGCCCCCAAAACAGCAAAGGCATTCCAAACGCCACAAACGATGGCTACGACTTCGGTGATCAACCGTCCGACCCCGCCGACGGCTACGGTTCGATGCAGATCCACAATTTCGAGGCGAAGCAGATCCTCTTCGCCATCAATAGCTGGAAGTCCGGACCGCAGGCCGACATCGGCATCGGGAACCGCAAGGACGACAAGAACGCCGACTGGACGTTCGCCAAGAACGGCTCTTCCTACGCCAAAAAGCGTCTACGGGTTCTCGTCCACCTGAAGTAACCTTTGTGAAGGTCAAGGGTATAAAGAGAATTGGGTTCAGGGTTCAGGAGTCAGGGGGAATTTCTCCCTCCTGAACCTGGAAACCTGGACTTTCGATACTGAAGCCACGTTGCTGAAATGTGTCGACTTAACTTGCTGCATTTGAGGAGACTATGCGCATCCTGACTTACACCCTCACGTTGCTTGTCTGTCTCGCGGGGAGTCGTCTCGCCGCCGAGGGGAACGATCATGAGATCCTAGAGCAGGACAACAAGGAGGCACCCTTCGAGAAGCCAGCCAAGGGGGCCGAGCGTCCTTTCTTCATGGGGTTCAGCAACATTCCGCCCGCCATCTCTATCGACGGGATCGCCGCCTATGTGAAGTTCCTCGACAAGCACAGCGACATCGTGTGCCTCAACTTCGACGGCGGCGTTCCATGGGTCGAAGCCCTCAAAGGCAAAGACTTCTCAATGAGCCTGATGGACGACTGGAAGGGCAACCGGGACGTCGTCCCGAAAGGGAACACCATCCTCCTCTCTCTCACCCCCCTCGACTTCTCGCACGTCAAACTGGCGAAGTACTATGGCGAGAAAAAGGATCTTGAGCTTCCCCCCCAGTGGAGCAACAAGACCTTGGACAACGCCGACGTCAAGAAGGCCTATCTCAACTACGTCAAGGCGGCCGTCAAGTTCTTCAATCCGAAATACGTGTCTATCGGACAGAATGTCAACGAGGCCCTTACCGCCTCCCCCGCGGCATGGCGCGACTACAAGGATCTCCACAAGCACATCTATGCCGAACTGAAGAAGGAGCATCCAAAGCTCCGCGTCTTCGCCACCGT
>JACQXT010000083.1 GCA_016208665.1 Chitinivibrionia bacterium
CTCGGGGTCAACAACGCGCGTCCCACGATCCGCGCCTGTATCATGCTCGGCCGCATTGTGGCGGCCCGGAATGGCGCCGTGGCCGCCGGGGATCCGGCGTTTCTGGATCTGTGCCACGATGTGCTGAACGCCGATTGCGTCAAAGTGACGCGCGATGGGCAGGCGGCGGGGCTTGAACGATTGGATGAGATCATCGCAAAGCGCTGTCCGCCCGCGCCCAGGCTCGTCAGGAGATCCGATGGAAAAGCGCGGTCGGATCCCCCTCGTAACCGGAATCACGCGAAGGCGGCGGGGAAAGAAAGGGGATGGGACCGTGGGACGTGAACGGCGAGGTGTGACGCATATTCATACGATGGCCGGGCTGGTGGACGGCCGCCGGGCCAGAAGCCCGCACGGAGCCTTGCTGGAGTTGTCCATGCTGGAACTGGAAAAAGTCAGGCTCACGCGAGAGATGCAGCGAGCGGATCGGCGGTGCGCCGATATTCGGAAGCGGCTTGCTGAAATTGACGCCAAGCAACACCGGCTCCAACGATTTGTGGAGGAGCCGCACGGGGAGGCGCAAGCGCACCAGGCGCACACGGTCGCCTTGCCGCTTCCGATCCATTCGGCGCCGACCGACAAGCTGAAAAAAAGAAGGTTGTGCTACTGAGTGAGGTCATGAGCATGCGAGCATCATTCCAGATCGTGCGAGCCCGCGACAGCGTCATCGCCTACGGCCTGAGAGATTTGGCCGAGGAAAGAACATGAAGGGGATGGGAAAGTACCTCTACGCGATTGTCGCTGGACCGGGGGACCGGACCTATGGGCCGATCGGCATCAATGGCGGCGTCGTGCATACTCTTTCCCATGGCTCGGTCGCGGCGGCGGTGAGCGACATGACGGAAAAAAGGATCCGGCCCGAGCGCAGCAAGCTGGCGGCGCACCATGCCGTCGTCAAACGGCTGATGGAGGACGCCACCGTCCTGCCGGTGGCGTTCGGGACCCTTGCCGACAGTCCCCAGGCGATCCGGAAGATCCTGAAGGAGAACCGTGATGACTTTGTCGAACAACTGAACCGGGTGCGCGGGAAAGTCGAGATGGGTCTGCGTGTCGCCTGGGATGTGCCGAATATCTTTGAGTACATGGTGAACCGCCATCCCGAGTTGGCGGCCTTGCGGGACGAGGTGATGGGAAAGCAGCGCGGCCCTTCGCAGGAGGAAAAAATCGAGCTGGGACGATTGTTCGATCGCTTGTTGTCTCAGGACCGCGAGCGGCACACGGAAGCGGTCGTGGAGGCGCTCGCGCCGCACTGCGTGGACATCACGCGGAATCAGCCCCGGGAGGAACGGGAGGTGATGCATCTGGCCTGCCTGGTCGATCGGGAACTCCAGAAGCGGTTCGAGGACGGCGTCTTTGAGGCGGCCAAGCTGTTCGACGACCACTTCGCCTTCGATTTCAACGGGCCGTGGGCGCCGCATCATTTTGTCCATGTCGCCTTGGAGGTCTGAGGATCCCGATGTTCCTCGTGGATGATCTGTTGGCGGCCCCGTTCACAAGCCTGCTGTGGGTCTTCAGGGAACTGCACCACGCCGTTCAGCGGGAAATTGCCGGGGAGGCGGAAGCCGTGACCCGGTCGCTCAGCGAACTCTATATGAAACTGGAGACGGGGGCCATCACGGAAGAAGAATTTGCGGCCGGGGAAAAGCCGCTCCTCGACCGGCTGGACGCCATACGGGAGCGCGAAGAGGGCGTTGCGGAAGGGGGAGGGGAAGAAGAGTTGGAGGAAGAGGAAGAAGCCGGGGACGAACCCGAGCCCCACGCGTTCCTTCCTGTTGGTTTCGACCGATCCCGCCCATTCGCTGGCCGATAGTTTCGCCGGCCCCTCCCCGCTTGAGAATCTCACGCTCTGTGAAATGAACCCGCAGGACAGCCTGGACCGGTTCAAGGCCCGGCATGATGAGCACCTCCGCGCGATCGCCCTGCGCGGGACATTTTTGGATGAGGCCGATGTCACTCAGCTTTTGGATCTCTCCATGCCCGGTCTGGATGAAATCATGGCTCTCCTGGAGATCGCGGACTGGGTGAAGGAGGAGCGGTATGCCTGCATCGTGGTGGACACCGCGCCGGCGGGGCATACACTCCGGCTCCTGGGTCTTCCGGCTCTCATGCGGCAGTGGGTGGCCGCACTGGACGCGATGCTGGCCAAGCACCGGTATATGATGCGGCTGTACCGGGGCGCGTATCGCAAAGATCCGGTTGATCTCTATCTGGAAGAGACCGCGGCCGACCTGACGAACCTGGGGGCGCTGCTGCGGTCGCCGGGACGGTGCCGCTTCGTACCGGTCCTGCTAACTGAGAGGCTGAGTATTGTCATCACGAGGATGATGGTCGCGGAACTGGAGAAGCTCAACCTTCCCGTGCGCGAGATGGTTGTCAACAGGCTGTTTCCCCCCTCCCTTGCCCTCCCCCTCGATGGGGGAGGGGAGGGTGGGGGTGACTGTCCGGCCTGCGCTGAATGGGCATCGAGGCAGACCGTTGCGATCGGGGAGCTGAAGCAGGCATTTCCACGATACACGCCCTGGGGCCTGCCCCTCTTCCTAAAAGAGGCGCGAGGGGTGGAGCGGCTCTCATCCGTGTGGCAACACGCCCGTCCGCTGACGCAGCCGGCGTTCCGCGTTCCGCCTTCAGCGTTCGGCGCTCAGTTGGGGCCGGCAGTTGACCATCCCGCTTCTCTTCCCCCTCCTTCGATGAAGCTCCTCCTGTTTGCGGGAAAGGGAGGGGTGGGAAAGACCACTCTGGCCTGCGCCTCGGCGCTGCGCCTGGCGGAGGAGTGGAGCGGGAAGGAGATCCTCCTCTTTTCCATCGACCCGGCGCATTCGCTTGCCGCCTGTCTGGGCCGTGAGATCGGTCCACGGGAAGTCCTGGTGGCGCGGGGGCTGACCGCGATCGAACTGGACGCTCAGGCGGAGTATGAGCGATTGAAGCAGGACTATGCGGAGGAGTTGACCGGGATCTTTGAGCGTGTCACCGGACAGACGGGGATCGACCTCGCGTTCGACCGGGAGGTCATGGAACGGATCCTGGACCTGGCCCCACCGGGCCTGGATGAGATATTGGCGCTTACCCGGATCGTGGAACTGATGGACCGCGGCCGGTATGACCTCTTTGTCCTGGACACGGCCCCCACCGGCCACCTCCTCCGCTTCCTGGAAATGCCGGAGCTGATCGAGGAATGGCTTCGGACTTTCTTCGGTCTGTTCTTGAAGTACCGGGAGGTCTTCCGGTTGCCGAGGATCTCGCGGATGATGGTCGAGCTCTCCAAGCGGGTGAAGCGGTTCCGGCGGATCCTGATCGATCCGGACCAAGCGGCGCTGGCGGCGGTGACGATTCCCACCGAGATGGCGTATGCGGAGACGAACGATCTTGTGGCCGCCTGTGAACGGCTCGGGGTTGCGGCGCCGGTCCTGTTCGTGAACAGGGTTACGCCGCCGTCTTCCTGCCCCGCCTGTTCCGCGTTGCGGCGCGAGGAGGAACCGGCGCTGCGCCGGTGCAAAGAGGCCTTTGCCGGGCGTCACTGTACCGTGGTGTCCCGACAGGGAAGTCTCCGGGGGGTCGAGCGGCTGAGCGCCCTGGGCCGGACGCTCTATGTCACTTCAGGTTCACGCGATGCGGCGCGGACAAAAGGGAGGACGCAATGGAAACTGGCGGAGATTCTCTAATCATGGAATCAGGCGCCGCGGCGCCGGGGAGCGGCGAGCCGGCCGCCCGCGGTGCGGGCGGCCCGGTGAAATCCGGGGCGGAGGCTGGCGCGAACCAGGCGCTGATCGATCACCTTCTCGCCATGGCTCATCAATACCGGAGCGAGGGGAACCTCCGGCAGGCGACGGAGCTGTACTGGACGCTCGCGGAGGACTACCTAGGAACTCCTCAGGCGGACGCGGCCAGGGCAGCGCTGCTGGAACTGGCCGCGGGCTATGAGCGTAACGAAGCCCGGCACATGGCTCGCAGTATCTATAAACGACTTCTGGAGTAGGGGGTCTGAATCTTGGCGAAGGATCTCGCTTTCGATCGGGAGGGAATTTCCCTCTGCGACGTCCTTGACCGCGCGCTGAATTCGGGGGTGGTGGTCGCGGGCGACATTGTGATCTCGGTGGCCGGGGTGGACCTGATCTATTTGAATCTGCAACTGCTCCTGACCTCGGTTGAAACCGCGAGTGGGCTCAAGCTGACCGGTGAGCCCGCGCGCGCGGACTGAATCACCGCGGGAGAGCGCATGAACGAATCCCTTGCCTTCCTCTTCCCCGCTGAAGAGGAAAAAGCAGGAAATGCACCCCGGTCCCCGCACATTGCGCTGGATCCGGAGAACGTCAAGAAGGGGTTGGGGCAACTGGTCTTGACGCTGGTGGAGTTGATCCGCCGGCTCCTGGAGAAACAGGCGCTTCGTCGGATCGAGGGGGGCTCGCTGACGGAGCAGGAGGTTGAACGCCTGGGCCTGACGTTCCTCGAATTGCATGAACAAATGAAGCGGCTGAAACAAGAGTTCGGCCTGACGGATGAGGATCTGAATCCGGATCTCGGTCCGCTCGGCAAGCTGTTGTAAACAACGCCGTCATCGATGGCTCAACGGGGTAGAAAAGAGATGGGCATCCCGCAAAAAACGCAAAGCAACATAACGCACTCCGTGAATTCCTCGACCCTGGCGGACGTTTTGGAACGGATCCTGGACAAGGGCCTGGTGATCGCCGGTGACATCAAGATCAAGCTCGTGGATATCGAGCTTCTGACCATTCAGATCCGCCTCCTGATCTGCTCCGTGGACAAGGCCCGCGAGATGGGCATTGACTGGTGGACGACCAATTCCTACCTCAGCTCCAGCGCCGCACCGGAAAAGTCCCAAGTTGAGGACCTGAGCGCCCGCATCGCCCGGTTGGAGGAGGCATTCCGGGAGCCGGCCCCCTCGGCCGCGCAGGAGACGCCCTGATCCTGCGTTCGAGCGATTCCGGTGGTGATCGGTGGGTATCGTATGATGCAGCGGTAGCCGTGTTATGGGACTCCTCCCCCCCTTGTGGATGTGGGTTAGGGTGAGAGGAGTCCCAGAGCCTACGAACTCATGGATCGGTCGGTAACCAACGCCTTCAGCATCTGAAATCCCAATTTCATTTGATGTTTAGCGTCGTCATCGCCCCGATGACGGTGATGCCCGACTGTGTCCACCATATCGTCCATCGCCTTCATCGGATTGCGGAACAGACCCGAAGATTCCAGTTCGCTCACGAATTGTTGGAACGCCTGGATCAGCACGGCGAGGTCACCCGATGTTACGGGGGATGCCACGGGATTGGGTGTCGGGGATGGCGGGGTGCCATCTGTTGGCGCCGCTTGCGCAGCTTGGATGACATTCTGGTCCGCGGGGGACGGGGCAACGCTGGGCGTCGTGGGACTGACGGAAGCGGGGATGTTGGATTCGGGCACGGGAGATGCTTCCTGCGGTACAGCAGGGCTGGATGTATCGGCCGGGGCGGGAGTGTCCAAGACCGGTGCCGATTGTTGTGTCAGATAGATCTGCCGGACCTCTTCAAAGGAGAGGTTCAGTGAAAACCCTGAAAGGCGCTTGGTGTCGAACTCCAGTGACGAGACCTTTTTCAGGCTTTCGAAGATATCTCCCTTAAAAAACTTCTCTGCGATCTCAGACACCTTATGCATCAACTTCCCGATGGCCTTGAGTTCCTTCCTGTCGAGGCTCCCATTCACGGTAAAGGCCAGCGAATCCTCGTTTAATGCGACGTCAGTGGCGGTATTTGCAACCCCCGTTCCATCACCGGACACCGACAAATCGCTCAGCCGGCCCTGCTGATTGCTGATTTCGAGTGTCACCGTATCGCCATCGGCGGTCTGAATCTGCAGGGAAGTACTCTGGGCCCGGGCATATGTGGACGTGTAGGTCAGTGAGGTATTGACCGGCGCTGCGACT
The DNA here is from genome assembly GCA_016208665.1 of Chitinivibrionia bacterium. Classification (GTDB taxonomy): domain Bacteria; phylum Krumholzibacteriota; class Krumholzibacteriia; order WVZY01; family WVZY01; genus JACQXT01. The sequence continues at coordinate 5,951 of JACQXT010000083.1, forward strand.
GGCGGATTGGCCGCCATGGTGTCCAGTCCCTGGTGAATGAGTCCTTGGGTCTGGTCTACCGACGCGAGCAACTGGCCATCCGTGACTCCTAAAGAGGACAGAATATTTCGTGTTTCTTGAACCCCCTGATCCACCCCAGTCCTCGCCAGATCGATAGGCGCGGATGATGGGCTTTCTGGCTCGGGAGGGGCTACGGACACAGATAAGACGCCTCGGACCGCGCTCAGAATTTGGCCGGATAGCGGCGTCGGTGAGAGGTCTGTTGGGTACCCTGGCGATGTGCTGGCCAAATTGACATCCAGTGTCTCGGTCAGCGCCAGGCGGATCTGCTGATTCAAGATCCCCTGGGAGGTGTCTTCCGTCATTGGATTCAGGATGACCAGGTCCATCTGGGTCGAAGAGGACACAGACGAGGATTCCGCTGTCATAGAGGACAGGGACGTCAGTCCTGGCTGGCCCGTGGGGGCCGTTTGCCCGGGTGTTGCGGATGTTAATGTGGATGGCTCCGGTTGAAACGACAACGAATTGAGGCTGGATAGTTCCATGATCCCCTCCCTGGTAGGAATGCCGGC
>JACQXT010000203.1 GCA_016208665.1 Chitinivibrionia bacterium
AAAACCACCAGACCGTAGGCCCCCCATTCCGGAGACATTCCCGATAATCTCCCGCTCAACGCCTCGGGAGAAACCCATTCCACGGGAAGCCCCTCGTCATGCAAAAGCGTCGCAAGGGGGGGACGCTCCCCGCCTCCCGCACTCTTTTTTCCGTCCACATAGAGAACCCGCAACGGGCCTTCGATCCGGATGATCCCCCCCTTGCGCTGAACCGGCGTCGTCGCTCCCGCGCCTTGCAACACGGCCTCATATTGGACATAACCGGTCCCCTCTTCCCGGAGCGTGAAGGAAGTGGTCTCCACCGCCGGTGGATCCTTCCGGAGGCTCTTCCGGGCCTTGAGAACCCCGTTTCGATAGACTCCGAGTTCCCCGGTCCCCTTCCCCTCCACCGCCACCCGGATCGAGAAGGGGACCCCCGGTTGCACCGTCCCGGGAAGGCGGAGGTTTTTCAGAAACAGACCCGTTTTTCGACCCCCCAGGGGGACCCCATGGAGAACGATGCCGTCCAGGGCAAGTCGCGCCGCGGCCGCTTCCAGTTCCTCCGGCCCCCCCGTTTCACGGCCGTCGGAGAAAAAAACGACGTGCCGTTCAAATCCCTCCGGGAAAAGAGAAGCCGAAAGGGAAAGGGCGCGGGCGCCATGGGTCTCCGAGCCGTCTGTCTCCCCCAGTACGGCCTTCCCCGGCCATCGGACCCCGTCGTTTTCTCCAAGCCACGTCACCTGAGGCTCTTTTCCAAAAACCACGAGTCCGGCCCGGTCGCGGGAGGACATCCCCTTCATGTAGCCGATGACCAACCGTTCGGCGTCTTCCCGCGCCTCGCTGGAAATACTCTCCGACCGGTCCAGGACAAAGAGGGTGCAGACCCGTGTCCCGCCGAACCATCCTCCCGGACCCTTCAAATCCGGATCCAGAAGAGCCAGGAGGAACAAGAGGATCATGATCCCTTTCAGTCCGACACCGACGAACGTTCTCATCGCGCACCCCGCGTCAGAGCCCCGGGGCCCGCGCCTTCGTCCCCTTTCTCCTCAACCCCCATTCCGCCAGGATCGCCCCCAGGGCCAGAACCGCCGCGAAGCTCCAGAGAGCGATCTCCTCCCCGGACTTTCCTTCAAATCCTCTCCCCCGTTCCGCCGGGACCTTCCCCGGAAAGGGCAAAGGCCCGATGACGGATTCCTCCGGCGGAACATTGACCGCGAACCGCCACATCTCTCCTCCCTCCGGGATTTCCGAAACGCGATACACCCCCGCCCTTTCCGTATTCCCGTACCGGAATATCCCCTTCGACGGGGCGGCCCGCTCCGCCGTCCCATCGGGATTTATCACCTCGTATTCTTCGCTTTTTTCCCCCGGGAGAGCCCTCCGCCAGTAGACCGCCCCGGCATGAATCTGGTCCCCCCGGTCCCTTTCCTGGAGCCATCGGACCGCGTTGAGAAGAAAGATGGGGAAGGAAGGCCCCTCCGGAAAATCGGAATCCGAAGGCTCGAACCCCATCACCAGGGTCCTCCCCCGGGGAGATTCCTCCCCGTAGATCAATGGATAATCTCCCTCCAGCAGGATCTCCGCCCAAAGAGGGGGGGTCAGGACCGTCGTTCTTCGAACCCGCAGGGAGGCTGGTTCCACAAAGCGCATGACCGGGTGTTCTCCATTCCAGTCGGTGATCCGGATCGCCTTGCCGTCCGGGCTTGAAGCCGCCGTTCTCCCCGGCGGAGCCAGGAAGAAAACCCCTCCCCTTCCCCCGTGATCGGACGATCCCAGGGAGGTCAAGGGATACCGGTCGAGGATGACGACGTCGAACGAATCCCGGATCCCGGAAATCCTTTCATAGTTTTCCGCGGTCATGACGGTTACCTCCCAGGAAGGATTGGCCTTCAGTCCCCTTTCCAGAAGGGGGTTCCCCGGCGTGACCAGGAGAAGGGTCGCTCTTTCCCGTCGGGGTTCGATGACCCAGGCCCGGTTGTCCGCGGAGAAGGCATCCTCCCCCTGAAGCCGGACCTCGATCACCCCGGCTTCTCCGCCCTCCGCGGTGGGATCTCGTCCTCCTTCCGAATCCGGAGGAAGCTGAAAGGTGACCGGGACTGTTTCCCCCGGAGAGAGCAGGAGATTTTTCTCCCCAAAAAATTTTTTCCCCCGAAACGCCTCGACTCGAAGGGACGACTCCGATCCTCCCGTGTTCCGGAGAAGGGCCACGACCGCCGGCGGATGTTCCCGAAATTCCAACGCGGTAATGGCGACGTTCCGATCCGTCCGGCCCACCGGAATCACGACCACTTCGGGATGGTCCCGGAGAATCCGGAGGGTCTCGGGAGAGGCCCCGTCCGTGAGGAGGACCACCTCTCCCCCCCCTCTCCGCCATGCCACCCCGTTTTGGACGGCGCTCAGAATCCTTCCGGGCCCATCCCCGGCCCGGAGTTCCCGGATTTTCCGGGCCGCATCTTCCCGATCCCGCAGATCTCCCGAGAAAAGAACCCGGGGAACTGCCCCAGCCGACAGGACAACAATCTCCCCTTCCTTCCAACGCTCCAGAATCTTCAATGCCTCCCGCCGGGCCAGGTCGATCCGGACCCCTTCCCTCTCCACGGTCTTCATGCCGGCCGATGTGTCGAAGATCAGAACGCTCCGGACGGAGGGATCCCCGGCAACCGTCAGCACCGGGTCCGCCAGAGCGGCGGTCAGGAGAAGGACCGCCATGGCCTGAAGGAGAAAGTGAGGGTGGGTGTAAAACCTCCTCCATCGAAACCTCCGGTCCCCGGACGCCGGAAACTCCCTCCAGAGATGCAGGGACGAGACCCGGTATGTCCGCTGCATCGGCGCCAGAAGGTGGAAGAGCGCCAGAAGAGGGAGGGCCAGGAGGAACCAGAAAGCGTTGGGATTTAAAATCTCCATGCCCCGCTCCGCCGATAGCCGGACAGAAAATCCCAGAGGACACGATCCACGGGATGAGAAACCGGACCCTGGAAATGGAATACCCCCCGGCCGCGGCAAAATCTCTCGAGATCTTTCTGGAACGTTTCCATCTGTCGTCGATACCACGCGAGTGCGGCGGGTCCATCCTCCACCCACCGCTCCTCCCCGGTCTCCGTATCCCTCAACCGCTCCCCCCCCCGAAGCAGGGGAGATCGGTCCTCCGGAGCGAGAATCTGGAGGATTCCCACCTGATGCTTCCGGGACAACAACCGGAGGACCCCTTCTTCGTAACCCCCGGGAGCGAGGAGGTCGGACAGGAGGATAACCCAACCCGGCTTGAACTCCCTTCCGGCATATCGACCCAGAGACCGGCTCAGGTCGGTGGTCCCGTCCGGGAGAACCTTTTCCAGCAACCGGAAGATGCGAGTCCGCTGTTACTCTCCCCGCCGGGGGGAAACCACCTCCCGGAGATCCTCGGAAAAAAGGGAGACCCCCACCCGGTGATGGCGGCGGGCGCCAAGGGTGACCAGTGCCGCGCACAGTTTTCTGGCCGTCGTCAGTTTCGAAGGATTCCCCAGGGACATGGAACGGCTGACGTCCAGAAGCAGATGGATCGTCATCTCCCCCTCTTCCATGAACCGTTTCAGGTAAAGGCGATCCAGCCGGGCAAAGAGATTCCAGTCCAGGTAACGGAGGTCATCCCCGGGCTGATAGTCCCGGTATCCCACGAAATCCATCCCCTGCCCCATCCGGCGGGATCCCTGATCCCCGGTCCCTTTCCCCCCCATTCTCCGGGAGATGAACAGGGAGAGACGCTCGATCCGGCGAAGGTCCTCCTCCGTCAGAAGGGGTTCGGATTTCCCCCCGTTCACGAATCCACCTCCCGGAAAATTTCCTCCAGCAACCGGTCCGGCCGGACCCCCTCCATCTCCCCTTCGAAATTCAACAGGATTCGATGCCGCAGCGCCGGCAACGCCACCTCCCGAATATCCTGTTTCCCCACATGAAATCTCCCGTTCATAAGGGCCCGGGCCTTTCCCCCCAGAATCAGGCTGAGAACCCCCCGGGGACTGGCGCCGTAACGGATCACGCGCCCCCCTTCCCCACGGGGATGCCGATCAGGGTGGGTCGCCAACACCAGGGAGACGGCATATCGTTTCACCGTCTCAGAGACCAACACCTCCCGAACCAGACGCTGCAACTCCAGCAACCGCTTTCCGTCCAGGAGGGGTCGGACGGGGGGGCTTTCACGGCCGGGCCCCAGGTCCGCGATCCTCGACAGGGCCTCCTCCTTCGGGAAGGGGACAAACACATTGAAAAAAAATCGGTCCAACTGGGCCTCCGGCAGAGGATAAGTCCCTTCCATCTCGATGGGATTCTGGGTGGCCAGCACGAAGAACGGGGCTTCCATCGGGTATCGTTGACCCGATACGGTAATCTGGCGCTCCTCCATCACCTCCAGGAGGGCCGACTGTGTCTTCGGGGTCGCCCGGTTGATCTCATCCGCCAGGACCACCTGGGAAAAGAGGGGACCTTTCTGAAACTGGAAGACCCGGTCTCCTTGAGCGTCCCTCATCAGAATTGGCGTCCCCAGGAGATCGGCCGGCATCAGGTCCGGGGTGAACTGGATCCGGGAGAAGGAGAGGGCAAGGGTCTGACTGAGAGACTTGAGGAGGTGGGTCTTCCCCACTCCAGGGACCCCTTCCAGAAGAATATGGCCGCCGGCGAGGAGCGCCGTGAGGACCTGCTCCAGCACCTCTTCATGACCGAAAAAGACCCGGGCGATCTCGGAACGAACCTGATCCAGATCCTCCAGTGCCCGGTGGCAGGCCGCCTCCATGGTTTTCTCCGTTTCATCGGGATGCATCGATCCGGTCCCCCTCCTGAATGGCGTCAAAATACCGCGTCACATAGATCCGATACGCTTCCGGAAGATCCCTTCGGAGAGAAACCGGGAGGGATGCCCGGGACGAAGAACGAACCTCGGGGATCCCCCCCTTCCCGCCCTTCCCATCCTTTCCGGGAATCCACCCTTGACCGACCTTTTCCGAGTCGGCCGTCGGACCGACTCCCAAAACCGATTCTTTCCCTCCCGCCTTGACAGCCGTTCCGGAAGTCATGGAACTCCCCGTCTCTCCCCCCGGAACCCCCTTTATCCCGCGGGTCTTCAGCGCGGACGCCTCCTCCAGGAAATCTTCCTCTCCCCGCCCGCCGGCCCCCGGCTTCCCGAAGCGCGGGTCGACCTTCCCCGCGGTCTCTCCGGGTTTCCGGAGGAGGAGGTTCTCCCGCCCCTCCCCCGGAGACGAGTTCCCTTCTTCCGTCCTTCGTCCGTCCCGAACATCGGGAAGGGGGAGCGCCGCCACTCCCGGCGTTTCTCCTTCCCCGACTCTCTCGCCCCCCCGTCGGATCTCCACGGGATCCACCCCCGCCCTCCGCCCCTCCCCGGAAAAAAGTTCCCGGCTTCCCGGATGCGGAACTCCCGTGAAAGAGAAATCCCCAACCCGACCCCCACTCAGAACGATCAGGAGGAGAAGCAGGGGCCATCCCCAGAGGACCCGGGGGAAGGTGAAGGGGAACACCTGGGACGGGCGAACGGCGATCAACCGATCGGCCATCCTCCGGATCAGCGGCGGGGCCATCGGGCTCGGGCTTTCCATAAATTCCAGCGCCGTCACCAATCCCTCCCGGAGGGCAAGGCGCTCATCGACTCTTCGCGCCGTCGTCTCGATTCCGAATCCGGGGAAACGCCGTCTTCCCAGGAAGAGGGCCAGAAGCCCTCCGCCCGCCGCCGCCGCGAACCCCCACCCCCCCAGTGGACCGGAGAGAACGATGCCGGCCAGGAGGAGGGTCATTCCCCCGATCAGGAGGTGAAACGCAAAAAGTCCCAGGACCCTCCCATGGAAGGAGCGGAGCCTTCTCCGAAGAACGTCCCCCCCCGGAGGAAGGGAACGATTCAGGCCGGGACGGGAAGAGAACATGGTTTTAGTTCTCCGCTCCGCAACACCACCGCCCGGTCATAGAGAATCTCCCTTCCCGCCCCGAGATCCGAGGCGGAAGCGGCGCTCCCCACGAGAGCCACCCCGGAGAGACGGAGTTCCCGCAGAAACGCCAACACCCGCCCCCTTCCCGTATCATCCAGTCCGGAAAGGGGGGTATCGAGGATCAGGACCTTCGGGTGATGGAGGACGCTCCGGGCGATGGAAACCCGCTTCCGGACCCCCGGGGAGAGCCCGGTCAACGGCGAGGACAGGGCCCCTTCCAACCCCAGTTTCCGAAGAATCTCCCGGTGGCTCGCCGTCCCGAGCGACGGACGGTTCCATTCCATAACACCGGGCAAAGAGGCCCAAGTATTCCGCCACGGAAACCCCCGCCATCGTCGGAATCTCCTCCGGGACGAATCCAACCGATGAACGGACCGTTTCGGGGAACCTCAGGGCATCCCTCCCCTGAAGGAAAAGTCCTCCGGCGTAGGGACGCCGAATCGTAGCCAGAATCTCCAGCAGCAGGGTCTTTCCCGATCCGTTGTCCCCCAGGATGCCAAGACACTCCCCTTCCCCAACCCGAAGAGAGAGGCCGGCCAGCACCCCGCCGCCCGCCGGATAAACGATCCCCTCCGCCAGGATCATCGGTCACTCCAGTACATAGGAAAGGGCCAGAACGGTGTAGGCGGTGACCAGGTTTTTCTCCGACTCCCACCACCGGCCGTTCCGATTGACCCAGGAACCGTCACCCTGTTGCAACGAGATCAGTTTCCGGGCCAGATCCTCCCGCCAGTTGTGGCGGTTCCCGGCGGCATCCACCACAAAGGGCTCTCCGTAAGCCTTCAGGGCCTTGGCGAACGTATGATAGTAATAGAAAAGCCCCTGGTCTCCCATCATGGGGTTCTCATCCACCGTGTAGTGCTCCCGGACCCAGCGATTGGCCGCCTGAACCCGGGGATCGTCCTTGTCCACGTTGGCGTAAATGAAGCTCAGAAGGCCCGCATAGGTCATGCTCCCGTAGGAACGAGTCCCTCCCGCCTTACTGTTGCCCGGATAGTATACAAAGCCGCCGTCATTCACCGCCCAGGTCTGATCGTTGGATTCGCTCCGGTTCTGAGCCCGTTGAACGAACTGGATCGCCTTCTCCCAGGTGGGGGCATTGACGGGGAGGTCCGCGGACTTGAGCGCCTCCAGTGCCCACTGAAGGTTGGAAAGGTCCGGACGCTCATCCATCCCGTACCCGATCCCTCCGTAGAATTTATCCTTCCGGTCGTACCCCTCCCCCTCGTCGCTCTGGACCTTGACCAGATAGGACTGAGCCTTCTCCACCACCTTCCGGTATTTGGGACTCCCCGATTTCCTGAGAGTCATGAGACAGACCGTGGTAGTGTAGACCTCCAATCCCTGGTCGTAGATGGCCCCATCGGGCTTCGCCTGCCCCGCGATATACTCCAAAGGCTTCCGGATGAAGGGGCCGTCCTCCTCGCGGTATTTCCGGGGACTTTCCATGAAGGCGCCGACCGCCAGGGCGGTGATCCCCACGCTGTGGGACCAGGAGCCGTCCTTCTCCTGCTGGGACCGAAGATACTTCAATCCCCGATCCACGGCATCCTCCGCCTGTTGGCGGAGTTCCTGGGTCAGTAAAGGCTCCCGGTCCACATCCGGCGGCGCGGCCAGAACCATCCCTCCCGGAATCAGGAAGATCGCCCCCAGCCACCCGATCATTCTCCGCATCATCGTATTTCCTCCTTGTGGATCTCCTTGAGCCGCTCCTCCGCCCGTTGCAACAGGAAAAGGGTCAAGACCTCGTTGTGAAATCCGGAACTTCCATCCTCCTCGATGAACTTCAAAATGCCATCGACCTCCCGGCTCCCGCTGGTGTTACCGGGACGCGGCAGCCCCTCCTGCATTTCCCGGAGCCGTTGGAGAGCCGCCCGAACCTCCTCCCGGGGAGTCCGGATGAATCGCTGGAATTCCTCCGGGCGATAGTCCTGGTGGCATTTCCGGCACCCCCGAAAATCCCCCTCCTCCCCCTCTTTTTCACGGATTACGGAAAAAAGATGGATGGGACGATCCTTTCCCTCCCCGGCAAGATGGCAGGAGGTACAGGGGACCCCAAAATGTTCGCTGGTGGCCCGGGGAACGGGAAACGCCACCTCCGCCGTGATCGATCGCGCCGAAGCCCCGTGGCATCCTTCGCACCGGGCCAAATCGGCGCTCGCCCCGGGACCATGACACCGACTGCATCGGGCCTCCCCTTTTGCCGCCGGGTAGTGGTGCTGCCCGTTTCGGTGGCAATCCAGGCACCGCGCATTGTCCCGGAGGGGATGAAGCGCATGGTCAAAGCTCAGGACCCTCCGGGACCAGTCGGGGTCTTCCCGTTTGTGACAGGAAACGCAAAATTGCTGGTCGAAATGGAACTTCACGTCGGCGGGAAAGGTCTGCGGACGTTCCCGGATCCATCGCCAGACCCCCTTGACCTTCTGGGAGAAGGGGGGACGGTGACAATCCTGACAGCGAAGGTTCCGGTGTTCCCCAGTCCGCCAGCTCTGATAAGAGGCCTCCATCAGGTGGCAGGAACGGCAAAAATCCGGGCTGACTCGTGAGGCATAATAGGCCCCTCCCCCGGCGACCCCGCCTAAAACCCCGGCTCCAAGAAGAACCATGGCCAGAAAGAATCGCCATCTCACCGAAGCCTCCTCGCCCGCCCCTGAAACCCCAACCCCAAAAAAAAGACCGCCAGGACCCCGTGGAAGATTGAAACCGCATACCAGGCCGGATAATCGAATCGGTACATCCCCACGGGGCTGATCTCATAAAGCCATCCCCGCCGCATCAGATCCAGGTCGAAGGAGGAGGCAATGCCGATAAACCCGTTGGTCACCATCAGCCCCTCGATCAGGCGTCCGGGATCGGAAAGCGGATCCAGAAAAGGACCCGCCAGGAGGATCTGCCCCGCCAGAAGAAAGACCAGGGGATAGGAAACCGCGAGGCTGAGCCCCCGATCCCGAAGAAGAATCCCCACGCCGAAGCCCAGCGCCGAAAGCCCTCCCGCCACCCCAAGGAGGGTCAAACGGCTCGCGGCCACCCCTTTCAGGGAGAGACCCAGTGTCGACAGGAAGAGATACGGAAGGGAAAAGATCCCCAGAAGGAAGAGGAGAACCCCCAGGACGAAAAACCATCGGGAGAGATAGAAAAAAGCGGCCCGCGGGGCCAGGATCCGGAGCAGATCCTCCTCCCGGCGCTGGATGGAGGTTGCGGCGACCACCCCCAGAAAGGGGGCCAGGAAAAAGAAGATCGCCCCTTCCGCGAACGCCGTGTTGACGGCCCACTGCCGGGATAGATATTCGGGATCCGCCCCCCGGGAGACCGACTCCTCCCGGAGATCGATGAGCCAAGCCAAGAGAAGGAGAACGGACGGGAGGGCGATCCCCGTCACGAGCCGGACCAGGGTCCGGTTTCTCCGATACTCGCCACGGATGAGGGAAAGGAAGGGGAACATGCCCGGCGCCTCTTTCGACTCCCCTACGGCTTCACGGCCTGGATGGTCAGGGCAATGGGGGTCCCCGCCGGGGGGATCATCTTCTCGTTGGCATACAGGATCAAGTCGTCCGCCCCTTCCGGCAACGGGTTGTCGATAATGGAAGCGGGATCGTGATACGTGGCGATCAAGGAACGCTCCACCTGGGCCAGGAAGGTCCCCTCCACCTCCAGGGAACCGGAGAAGACCCAATCGGTCCGCCGCATCGGCTTGCCCGTCTCCTGATTGAACACCAGCTCTTCCCCCCGGACCCGTTTCTTCTTACCGTCTTCCGTCCATTCCACCCAGATCGCCACCCGGTCCCCCTCCGGAACCCCGGGGTCCCCCTGGTATTTCAGGTTTCTTCCGTAATTCAGGCCCATGAGGAGGAGCCCCAGTTGGAGATGAAAGGGTTCCAGGTCCAACCGCAAGACCGACTCATGGAGCTTTCCCCGGTCGGCCACGGCAAGATACTCCACAAGGCCCCGCTGCATGTTGACCACCCCCCGGACCCGGACCTGCCTGATATTCTGATCCACCGTCACGTTTCCGATCCGGAACACCCCTTCGGAGAGACGGACCACCGGAGATTCGAGCGACTCTTCCTTCGGAGGCTCCGCCGGCGGCGCCGGCATGACGGGGGGTTGGACCTCCTCACCCGGCGCCGATGCGGCGGGGAAGAGAAGAAGGGTCAAGGCGAAAAGGAGGCTTCCTCCCCGTCGGAATCTCCGCAACACCGAAAGGGATTTCCGTTGGTCGGTGCAATCATCCAGAACTCGCATCCATCCTCCTTTCCCTGAAACAGGGGGTTGAGCGCTTCATAGTGATAACCGTGATACACCCAGGGCTGCACCCACTCGTAATGCCCGCGGAGATCCGGAAGCCCCAGACGCGCCGCCGCGCCGTAGCCGGCATACCATTCCTGGTAACGGCAAAGGCGTTTCCCCTTGGAGGCGCACCGGCTCATGGCCTCCGCCCAGGGAGTCTTCTCGCG
>JACQXT010000198.1 GCA_016208665.1 Chitinivibrionia bacterium
TGATGGAAACCATGGCCAAGCAGGCCGCCCGCACCGTGGGGAGCCAGCTCGGGCGGCAAATTCTTCGCGGCGTTCTCGGGGGCATTCTCGGCAAGCCGCGCAAGCGATAAGGAACAAGGAGAGATATTACATTTCCATTCGGCGATCCAGACACTTTACGGAGGTGATGACATGCTGCAGAAGTACGACCTCATCAACAGCGCTCTCGTTTCGACTCCCCGGAGCGATTCCGCCATTCACATCTATAGCAACCCGACCGCGGAGGAACGAAAACATCTGATTGCGAGCCTGAATCTCGACCAGCATTCCTTATCCTCCGCCCTCGATCCCGACGAGATATCCCGCGTCGAATTCAAGCCGGATCTCACGTTCATGGTGTGGAAACGCCCCGAGAACTACACGTTCACCGGCGAGGTGCGGTTCAATGTTTCCTCGATCGGATTGGTTCTCACAACGGACCGCCTGGTGATCATCCTGGCCGAAGACACCTCCCTATTCAATGAACAGTACGCGCACCGCATGGAGAATCAGCTCGACATCGTTCTCAATGTCCTCTCTCAGACCACGCGGCATTTCCTGGAACATCTCAAGGTCATCAAGCAGATATCTCGGGAGATCCAGCAAAAGATAAACACCGCTCTGGAGAACGAATACTTGATTCAGATGTTTTCACTGGGGGAGAGCTTGACCTATTATCTCAACGCCATCAGCAGCAACGCCGCCGTCATTGCCAAACTTCGGGGCAATATCGACAGGATGAAATTGTCCGCGCAGCAGACCGAATTTCTCGACGACATTCTGATCGAGAACAGCCAGTGCTACAAGCAGGCCGAGATATATTCCAACGTTCTCTCCGGACTGATGGACGCGCGCGGAACCCTGGTGAACAACAACATGAACGTGATCCTGAAGAACCTGACGATCATCAATACGATTTTTCTGCCGCTCAATCTGATCGCCAGCATCGGGGGAATGTCCGAATTCAGCTTCATGACCAAGGGGGTCGATTGGCGGGTTTCATACGCGATTTTTGGAATCGCCATGATAGCCCTCGGATGTTTTACTGCAATGATCATATCGCGATTCGGCGGGTGGCAGAAGAAACGCAAGCTTGCGTGATGGTCGCTCCCCAATATCGATGACTTGCGCGACACGCTGGACACTGCGATAACTGGTTCCCTTCCGTTTTCCCGGCCAGGAGGCGCTCATGCAAGAAAACGACACATCGAACACGATTGACTACGCGAAAGCCGTGCGCGAGATGATCGCGCACGAGGACGAGCTGTTGAACAACCGGATGAATTGGCTGCTCGTCGTACAAGGCTTGCTGTTTGCGGCATATTCTTCCGCTGCAAGCTCCCGCGGGTTTGCGTATGTTCTCATCGCGCTCGGCTTCCTGATTTCCATTTCGTCGAAAATCGCATTCATCGCAAGTGATCGCGCGATTCGGAACTTGCTTTCATACTGGGATGAACACCTTGAATCGACAAATCGGCGCTGGCGGGATTTCCCGCCGGTGTTCGGAGCCGCAATCGACAAAAGCATATTTATGAGACTCGACTCGTTCCTCTCGCCGCGAAGCATGCTGCCGTGGGCCTTCGCGGCGGGTTGGATCGTCATCCTTATTCTCAAACTGAAGGGATGAACGTGATGAATGAAATCGCCCGCAAAACGGAGTCGAGCGGCGCGCCTCCGGTCGCGATGCTCACCTGGGAGATCAACCCGATGGTTGCCGGCGGGAGTTGGACCGCATGCTATCACCTCGTACGCAATCTCGTGAAACACGGGGCTGGGCCGACAGTAATCGCACCGTGGCGAGCTGATTGCGTGGATGCGGATCCGTTTGATTGTACGGTGCCGATCATACTTCTGGGGATACTCGGACACGATGAAGGATCGAACTCGATCATCGCCTCGCACTATGGCCATTATGTGAGAGGACCCGCCGGCAGCTTTCCCTACGCCGCATACCGCACTCACTCATTATGGGGTTATGCAGGAGGTTCTTATCGATCCCATTCGGCGTACACCCCGGGTCTTGGACCATACAGGCCGTTCCGCGGAGGCTATGACTGCTGTGATACCGCCGCAGATGGAAGCCGCGAATCGCAGGTGTTCTTCAATTTCATGCGGGAAACTGGAGATCTGTATACAGAACGGTTGCTCGATGAGGCGCGTCGGATCGGCTTTGCTCTCTTTCATGCCCATGATTGGGTAACGTTCGGCGCTGCGGCAGAGGTTTCCCGCGAGCTCGGCAAGCCGTGGATTGCGCATTTCCACTCGATTGAACACGATCGAAGACCGTGGGCTCCCGATGCGGCGATCGAACGAATCGAGCACGGTGCGGCGCAATCGGCGAACTCCATTATCACACCAAGTCGATTGACGGCCCGAAGCGTGGCGGAGCGCTATGGAGTGCCTGCTTCGAAGATCGTGGTTATTCCCAACGTGCTATCGAATACTCCCGGGCAACCGGTGAGCGGAGGGTTTGGTTCCAGAAGAGTGATATTTCTCGGACGCCTCGAAATGCAAAAGGCGCCGGACCGTTTTGCCGAAATAGCCGGAAGCGTTCGCGAGCGCGATAGCGGCATTTGCTTTCACGTATACGGGGACGGTGAGCTGCGAGATACACTCTTGGGTTACGGCTCTTGGCTCGAGATTCGCGGCGCTCTGAGATGGAGCCAACGCTTGTCAGCGCTCGACGGAGCGGCTGCAGTGCTTGTTCCTTCGCGCGCTGAGCCTTTCGGAATGGTGGTTCTTGAAGCGATGCAATGCGGGGTTCCCGTGTTGTATTCAAGCGAAGCCGGTGTCGCAGAGGTGATCGAATCGGGCATCCCGATTCGGCCGGATGACGTTGGGGGCATTGCGGATCGGATTCTGGAGCTGCTGGCCGATTCCGTGCTTTGGGAGAACGTTGCCTTGGCCGAGCGAGAGGAGATCCGCTCATATCCTGAACGCGGCTATGAATGTCGCCTGATGCAAATGTACGCGGAGCTCCTCCAGGGCGTTTGAGGCGTTGCCCATTGTTTCCTACGCCCGGTTCCGCGAATCCGACATGAAAGGTGCAGAGCAAAAAAAATGTAGAGAGGTTCCGGGGATACCATTTTAAATGCGGACGAGTGGATGCAGTCCGCTCGGAGCGATTTCAACCAATGATGCAATACCTTCTCCTCGGCTGCGGATTCGCATTCGCCGCGGCCATCCAGCCGGGTCCGCTGCAGGCCTTTCTACTCTCCCGTGTCGCGGCAACGGGGTGGCGGCGGACGCTCCCTGCGTGTCTGGCTCCGCTCCTGAGCGACGGGCCGATTGCGGTGTTGGTTCTCCTCGTGCTCGGGCAGCTCTCGCCGACCGTCCAGCAATTTCTCAGAGCGGCGGGAGGCGCCCTTCTACTCTACTTTGCATGGACAGCGTTTCGACAGTGGCGCAACCCGATTGAAGAGAGCACCCGGATCTCGGCGCCCCGCACGCTCCTCCAGGCGGCCCTGGTCAACGTCCTCAATCCCAATCCCTATCTCGGCTGGGCTCTGGTGCTCGGCCCGTCCGCCGTCTCTGCGTGGAGCCGGCACCCTGCCTACGCCGCTGCGCTCATTGTATCATTCTACGGAACCGTCGTGGCGACGATGGCCCTGTTTGTCATTCTCGTCGGCACCGCCCGGTTCCTCGGCCCGCGGGGGCGGCATGGGTTGCTTGCACTTTCAGCGCTTATACTTGCGGTTCTCGGCACCTATCTCCTCATCACGGCTCTGCGAAATACACCGTTGATTTTCCATTCTATTTAGGGTACAATTAACAATTGTCGGGACAACAAGTTGACTAGGAATCATAGGAGTTGCGGTTCGGTCGTTTTCCTTTTGGCCCGCCTCCAGTAGTAATGAGGTCGCGCGTTGAGTCCAAAAGAGGCCGCCGAGCACGTAACCTGTTATTAAATAATTTCTTAAGTGCCAGTAGGCCAAAGCCTCTGCTCTACACCGCTGGAAGGCTCTTTCTCTCGAGGGAGGGCAACATCATGGGGCGACACTGGTCGGTCGCAGGTATGCTGTGCCTGGGCATGCTCATTTCGAATGCGGGCATCGTCCGGAGCCAGCCTCTCCGCTCAAGCTCCACATCCCCCGGGTCTATCGCCGCCTGGGGGGATAATTCCTACAGCCAATGCAACGTTCCCGCGCCGAACGGCTATTTCATATCCGTCGGCGGAGGCGGGTATCACAGTCTGGGGCTCCGGTCCGACGGAACGATTGCAGCCTGGGGGTGGAACAGCAACGGACAGTGCAACATCCCCGCGCCAAACGCCGGCTTCGCGGCGCTCGGGGCCGGTTGCTACCACAGCTTGGGGCTCAAATCCGACGGGACGATCGCGGCCTGGGGATACAATCTCTACGGCCAATGCACGGTCCCCCTGCCGAACTCCAACTTCACGGCGGTCGCCGGAGGAGATTTTCACAGCCTGGGGCTCAAGTCCGACAAGACGATCGTGGCATGGGGGAAAAACGCCGACGGCCAGTGCTCAGTGCCTCTGCCGAACGCCAATTTTACGGCCGTTGCCGGAGGCGGGTATCACAGTCTGGGGCTCAAGTCCGACAGCACGATCGTCGCCTGGGGCTGGAACGACAACGGCCAATGCACGGTTCCCTCCCCGAATGACGATTTTATTGCGATCGCGGGGGGATTCATGCACAGTCTGGGGCTCAAGTCCAACGGCACGGTCGTCGCCTGGGGAGCGAACGACTACGGCCAGTGCGACGTCCCTTCGCCGAACTCGAACTTCATTGCAATCGCAGGCGGCGGGTACCACAGTCTTGGGCTCAAGTCCGATGGGACGGTCGTCGCTTGGGGATCAAACGATTACGGCCAGTGCAACATTCCTGCGCCCAATACCGGTTTCCTGGCAGTCTCGGGGGGAGGAGAGTACAGCCTGGCGATCGGAACAGAGGTGACGGCTATCAACGACGCGAAGCCAGGCGATGCGCCGCGCGCCGTTTCTCTCGAAATCCTTTCCCTCTCGCCCAACCCGTTCAGCCCGCCCACGGAGATACACTTCGAGACGCGCGAGCCGGGCAATCTCGCCATGGAGATCTACGACGTAAGCGGCAGGCGGGTGGCGGCGATTCCTCTCGGATATATGGAGCCGGGCAGGCACCGGGTCCGGTGGGACGGACGGGACGCGAGTGGAGCCGATGCCGCCTCGGGAATGTATTTTGTCCGCCTGCGCGGACCCTCGGCGCAGTCGCTGGCGGCAAAGATGCTCCTGGTCCGCTGAGATATCCTTGTCAGTTCGGGGCGGCCGCAAAGTGCTGCCGCCCCGAACGCCCGCACCATGCCACCCCCATCGGGCCGCATTACCATTTTACCTGACTCGGGAAATGCGCTACACTCCCTGCATCCACCAAGGGAGATATATGAAACGATGCGCGTGGCCCGCCTCCAATCTGCTCATGCAGAAGTATCACGACGAGGAATGGGGCGTTCCCCTTCATGATGACCGGGCGTTCTTCGAGTTTCTCGTCCTCGACGCCGCTCAGGCGGGCTTAAGCTGGCTGACGATACTGAACAAACGCGAGGGATACCGGCGGGCATTCGATAATTTCGACGTCAAGAAGATCGCGCGGTATGCAGACAAGAAAGTGGAGAAGCTCCTCGCCGATCCCGGGATCGTGAGAAACCGCCTCAAGGTTCAATCCGCCGTCACGAACGCGCGGGCCTTTCTGAACGTTCAAGAAGAATTCGGCAGCTTCGACGCATACATCTGGCGTTTCACCGGCGGCAAGCCGATTCAGAACGCGTGGAAGCAGCTTTCCGAACTTCCCACCCGCTCGCCCGAATCCGATGCGATGAGCAAAGAACTGAAGAAACGGGGATTTTCGTTCGTCGGTTCCACCATCTGTTATGCGTTCATGCAGGCCGCGGGCCTCGTGAACGATCACACGATCGAATGCTACCGACATTCCCAGATAAAGAGATTGGCCGGGAGAAAGCGATAACCGATGCCCGCACGATGGAGTGCCCGCCGATGAAACGTCTATTGATATATATAGTCGCATGTGCGTTGTCGGTAGTCTGCGCCAGCCGCCTCTCCGCTCAGATCCCGCCGGCCGCCCCCGCTCAGGGAAGCGCGCTGCCAAGCCCGCTCCCGCGGATCCCGAAAGAAACATGCGCGCAGATCCTGCGGATCGCCCAGACCGTGCCGGGAACGATCGTCGAGATGGTCGAAGGAACGTTCATCGATCCCGATATCCCGCATCCGGTCGAGGGCTGTATGATCGTGATCTCCGGTTCGTGGGGAGAGCTCGACGAGGATCCGAGTCCGACGGACGCCGTGTTCGAGTACCTTTCGGATCAGGATTGGACGCAGCGGACGGCCTATTCGGCCGACGGCCCCGACGGGACAAGCTTCTCGTTCTGCATAGACAGCGTCATGTGCATTGTTCGCGGAAGCTGGGAAGGCGGCGACGACGCCGATTCGACGATTGTCCCGAGCGACGTCTACCAGGTCATTGTATATTGCGTCAGGATCGAGCCGGCCGAATGCCGGGCTTTGATCGAGGAGTGACGCCGGCGGCGGCTCGCATGGCGGGCCTTCCCTCCGCGGGAGCGTCTGCGCGCGCGGGAGTTTCCATCCGCCGCGGCCGTATCGTACGAATCCATGTGGGACAAACGCTACAGCGTTGACGAATACATCTACGGGAAGGATCCGAACGACTTCCTCGCTCAGGCATTCGGCTCCATTCCGAAAGGCCGCGTGCTTTCGCTCGGCGAGGGCGAGGGCAGGAACGCCGTCTTTCTCGCGGAGCGGGGCTACGAAGTCGTCGGCGTCGATTCCTCGGCCGTGGGATTGAAGAAGGCCCGGGCGCTCGCGCAGGAGCGCGGTGTCGAGATAGAAACCGTGCTGGCCGAGGTCGGCGATTTCGCAATCGAACCTGAGGCATTCGACGGGATCATTTCGATTTTTCTCCACCTGCCGCCTCTTGTACGAAACCGGATTCACGAGAGCGCGGTTCGCGGGCTTCGGCCGGACGGCGCGTACATTCTCGAGGCGTACACTCCCCGCCAATTGGAATTCAAGACGGGAGGGCCGTCGGATCGCGAGCTCTTGATGGAGCTCCCCGATCTGAAGCGCGAACTCGCCGGGCTCGAATTCAAACATGCGGTCGAAACGGAGCGGGAGTTTTCGGAAGGCGCTACGCACCGGGGCCGCGGCGCAGTGGTTCAGATCATCGGCATAAAAAGGAGGTAACCTATGGAGGTGTTTTCCGCTCTCTGGCTTCCCATACTTTTGTCCGCCGTCTTCGTGTTCATCGCAAGCTCCATCCTGCACATGGCCACTCCCCTGGAAATGAAGGACCCGGATGCGGTCAAGAAGTTCGAGCAGGGTCCGGTGGGCATTCTCACGGTGCTGCCGAACGGCAAGCCGAAAATGGGAAAGAGCCTCGTCCTGTGGTTTCTGTACATCGTCTTCATCAATATTTTCGTCGGGTACGCCGCCGCGCTCGGTCTCGAGCGGGGCACGGATTATCTCATGGTCTTTCGCGTGACGGGAGCGATCGCGGTGCTCGCGTACGTCGCGGCGCCGCTGTATGAACATATTTGGAAAGGCCAGAGCTGCGCAACGACGTTCCGGTTCATCATAGGCGGCGTGATCTACGGCCTGCTGACCGCGGGGACGTTCGGATGGCTGTGGCCGGCCGGAATGTAGCCCGGCAGCATCGAGGAGGCTCCTTAGTGAAAAAGGCCGTCTTTCTCCTTGTTCTCGTATGCCTCGCGGTGGCCTGCGGACAGAAAAAGCAGGCGCCCGCGCCCGACGCCAACACCGTTCTCGCCGGCAAGGTCAAGACGGAATTTCTTCATGCCTGGCAGGGATACAAGCAGTACGCGTGGAGCCACGACATGCTCAAACCGCTCTCGAAGACCTCCCATGATTGGTACGGCGTATCCCTTCTGATGACGCCGGTGGACGCGTTCGACACGATGAAGCTCATGGGGCTCGAGGCGGAAGCACGCGAAGCGAAGGAGCTGATCTTCGAGAGACTCTCGTTCGACAATGATATCGACGTCCAGCTCTTCGAAATCAACATCCGCCTGCTGGGAGGCCTCCTCTCGGCCTACCAGTTGGACGGCGACAAGCGGTTCCTCGATCTCGCCGCCGATCTGGGACGCCGGCTGCTCCCGGCGTTCGATTCGCCCACGGGCATGCCGTACCGCATCGTCAACCTGCGAAGCGGCGCAACGGGCGATCCGCACAACAATCCCGCCGAGATCGGCACGCTGCTCCTCGAGTTCGGCACGCTTTCCAGGACCACCGGCGACGAGATCTACTACGAAAAAGCGAAGCACGCTGTTCAGACGCTCTTCAACAGGCGTTCCTCCATCGGTCTCGTCGGCACGATCATCAACATCGAAACAGGGGAATGGGAAAACACGGAGTCCCACCTCGGCGGGCGCATCGACTCGTACTACGAGTACCTCCTGACGAGCTGGCTCCTCTTCGGCTACGGCGAGATGAAAGAGATGTGGGATTCAAGCATAACCGCGATCAATGCGTATCTCGAAGACTCGGTCGCGAGCGGCTACTGGTACGGCCGCGCCGACATGACGACCGCCAATCGAACGCGCCGGTACTTCGGGGCGCTGGACGCGTTCTTCCCTGCGGTCCTTACCTTGAGCGGCGACACGGCGCGCGCGAGGAAGCTGCAGGAGAGCTGCTTCAAGATGTGGATGCTCTACGGCATCGAGCCGGAAATGATCGACTACTCGGTGATGGAGATCGTGTCGGAGAGCTACGTGCTGCGGCCGGAAACGATCGAATCGGCTTACTATCTGTATCGCTCGACGCGGGACCCGCGGTTTCTGGAGATGGGCACGGAGTATTTCGAGAGCCTCGTGGAACACTGCAGAAGCGGAGCCGCCTACGCCGCGCTCAAGAGCGTGAAGACGATGGAACAGGA
>JACQXT010000084.1 GCA_016208665.1 Chitinivibrionia bacterium
GGCGCAGGGGGAAGAATTAAATTAGGCGAGCTTTGCTCGCGGCTTTTAGCAATGTGGCCGGAGCGTCCTGCTCCGGTTTAATATGATAAGATCCGGAGCTGGAAGCTCCGGCCACATTGAATTTCCTTAACGTGCACGTAACCGGCTAACGCTGGGACTCGAATCCACCTCGTCCCTCGTCGTCGTCCTCCTCCTCGTAATCGAAAAAGTCGAGGACAAGAACCGCTTCGCTGAGGACGAGGACGAAATAACAATTTTACAGCCAGCTTTCGTAATTCAAGACAGCCCGACGTGGCGATTCATCAAAACACAAATGCTGTCGTGGTGGCGGGCTTTGCCAGTTTGACCATCGCGGATTTCTCCTTGCCGCCAAAGGTCACGGTGATTTTGTAGTCACCCAGAAATCCCCGCATTGCGCACGAGCCGTCCGGGCCAGTGGTCGTGGTGACGTCAGTCCACCATTCCTTGAGCACCAGATCCATGAACGCCTGTCCGTTCGGTTTGAGCGTCCAGTCCTTTCGAATCATGGCGCCCAGCGGCTGCCACATCCTGCCCTCCCAAAAACCCCACATGGTGAATGCGTCGGTGGCGGGATGGCTGAAAACGGCAGTGATGAAATCGCGGGTGTAGCGGGCCTGCCCATGCTCGTCCCTCGTGACAAGGTCGAACTCGGTGATCTGGATCGCTTTGCCAAACGTGGCGAAACGGTCAAGAATGCGGAGAACCGTCTCCGGCCCGGTGACCGCCTCGCTGAAATGCCCCTGCATGCCGATGACGTCTGGCCCCTGCCCCTGGTCGATCAAATAGTGAATCCATTCCGCATAGGTGTCCTGTTCGGCCTGCGTCACTCCGCCGCGGGTCAGGATGGTGTTCTCGTTGATGGCCATCCGGGAGTTCGGGGCGTGCTCGCGGGCGACCTTGAACCATTCAACCACCGCGTTCTTGCCAAGCAAGCCATGAACTTCCTTCAGGTCGCGTAGTTCGTTGCACACGTCGTATTCGGCGAAGTTGAACTGCCGGGTCGCGTCGGTCACCTCGACCACCTGCTCCAACAGCCGCTTCCGCAAGGCGGGCGGATTCTGGGCAAGTGGCTTGACAAAACGGGGCAGAAACTCCCAGCCGGGGTAGATGATGCAGTGACCTCGGGTAGCTCGCCGCTATCCGGGTATTTCAGCACCGTGCCGAAGCCGTAGGCGTGCCGCCGCATCTGCACATGAACGTTCGCCCCATCCACCGGCTTCCCATCCCGATCGACCACTCGGACGGTCAACTCGGCCTTGCGATGCTTCTCAATCCGTTCGGCCGCGGCTTTACGCCAGGAAGCGTCCAACTCCTGCCCAGGATAGGCGATTGGCGCGAACGGCACGGTGCCGGCATCCACATTCGCTCCGAGATTGAGCATGGCAATGCCGCCGAACTCGAGCGTCTGCGCCTGGGCACCGAGAAACAGGGAGATGCCATACTCGCCCGCGGCGAAGTCCCGGTCAGCCTGACAGTAGAGATAGACGCGCCTCCATTCATTACTGACCGCCACCTCCGTCGAGGCGATTTTCGTCCACGGCGGTTCGCTGGCCTGGATGAAGGCGTTGAAAATGCCGATCCCAGAGGGAGCGTCCGCGCAACGGACATTCAAGATCGCCAGGATGTGCTCTCCCTTCTTCAGCGGAACGATGGTTGGCGGGGTGAGAATCTGCACGTCCCAGCTGTTGGGAGTTCGGGCCGCCACGCGGACACGGATTGCCCAGTCAAACGACTGCCCTTCCACGAGGATCGACGAGTACTCCGCCTCCGGCCGTTGGCCGATCAGGCGGAAGTCCGACAGTTTGTCCGCGACAAGTGCGGGAGTCCCCTGAACGGTAGAGATCTCCTCTTTGGCCGAGGCAGCCTGAGCGGCAAGCAAAGCAACAAGTATCAACGACCGTAAGTAAGGCATTTGCCACTCCTTTCCGTGGCGGCGTGTCATGGTCCAGCCGCGCACGTGATTCTAAAGTTTTTCAGATCGGCGATGCCGTCCCATTGGGGCAACCGCGCCGCCGGTCCTTCGATCTTCACGAGCGGAATTGCGCGGTCCGCCAAGCCGTTGATCTTCGCCCACAGTGTGGTGTCACCCCAGAACTGGGGATGGGTGTCGCGCGCCGCCACGTCGGCGAAGATCTCCGCTGGCGTCTCAAGGCCGCGGCGTATCGCCTCCAAGACGAGCTGCTCGAGCCGCCCCAGCCCCGTCTCCGGATCGGGCCGTTCCCGCAGCCACCGCGCGGCGGCGGCGGAACCCCATGGCAGCGGCGCGGCGGACATCGCCGCAAGCTCTTCCAGCAATGCCGCATCCTGAGTGGCGAACGCCCTGTCCACAACCTGGGCGAAACGTAACTGCGCCTCCGAAACCGGCCGACGCTGATCGTACCGCGACGCGAGTTGCGTCGAATTGAGTTGTCCAAGGCCGTCGAACGGCACAATCCCCGGAAAGGCGTCCACGCAGAGAAGTTCCGCCCGATGGATACCCTTGTGCTGCAGGCAGGTCAGAATGTGCGCGAGCATCGACTGATCGAAAAGACAGGCGTCGAACCAAAGCACAAGATTCTCATAATCCGATGCTGCCGCAAGCGTGCCGTAATGGTCGGCAAGTGATTTCCTGACTCGCTCTTTGCTCAGTCCTCCACCAGTTGACCGCGAAAGAAACTCGGCGCGAGCGTCGAGCGTGTCATCGTCCGGCCATCCGGGCTCACGTGGGGGGCCATCGTAGAGGATGTCACGCCAGACGAGTATCTCTCCGGCAATGCCCGCCTTCCGCAGACTGCCGACGACAGAGTCTCCGCTGGTGATGTGCAAAGTGTTAATCATTGAAAAACTATAGCTGGGATTTGCGCTAAATCGACGCAAACTGTCAGGGAAACCGCTTGCGACAGGCTTGACACGGTTTGATTCTACGATATAATTCTATCATCTGGAACGGGAAGCCCGTGCGGTGGATCCGCTTCGGTCAAACTCACACGGCACATCATGGGAGGTGGCACGGATGAAAATGTTCTTCTCATACGGGCGGGCGATCATGCGCACAGCCACATGCCTCGCGGTCATTCTGCTCGCAGGGGGATGCGCGACGGCGCGGGAGCCGCCGCGCTTCTCGGTCGACGACTATGACCCTGAAGTCACTCCCGCAAACGGCGTCCGCCACTGGAAAACGCCGTTCACTCCGCTTGGCGTGACCGGCTGCTACGTCTCCCCCATCAAGACGAGAGACGGACGGATGGAGCTGTGGAGTTGCGTCGACCGCAGAACCGGTCCGAGTCTGGAGAAACTCGGCCGCGCCGACACGATGGCCGAGCGTGAGCTGCTGACCGACGTTTCCGACGCCAAGGACCCAGCCACGCTCGCTGAAAACCGCGCCTTCCAGCGCGGCGACATGCGCTATGACGAGCACGAAGGGTACATCCTCTTCGGCTGTGTCTGCCCCGACTATTTGCCCGGCTCCGTCTCCTTGGCCCCCGCCATTCTTGTCTCGAAAACAGGGGAGAAGGGCACATGGCGTTATCTTGGAAAACTCAAAGGCGATCCCGCCGACGAATGCGCGAAACGCAAGGTGTGGAGTGATGCGGGAAGCATCTTCCGCCTCGCCGACGGCCGCTGGCGGATCTATCTGAACGGCTTTGGCCCCGTGCTCGCCGCCATGGAATGCGACACGCTGGACGGCGAATGGAGGTTCCTCCGCGACGACACGGGTGGAATCCGCGAGATGCTGCCCTGCTTCCCCAAAGACAAGGAGCACGGCGGGTGCCTGCCTCAACTTCTGCGGATCGACGACACCGACTGGCATTGCTGGATCACCGACAAGTGGCCACCGCAAAGCATCTTCCACTTTCAGTCGGCCGACGGACTTGCCTGGAAGCCATTCGGCGAGCAACCGGAGCTCACCCGCGCGGCGTTCAACTCAGTGCCGATCAAATGTTTCAGAGGCTACTATGATCCCGTCACCAAGCAGATCATCGGAATCATCTCGGTGTGGGGCAAAGTGCCGTACCGCGACATGGGAGTATGGTCGGCCGCGAAGGCACGCCTCGGCTTTCTCGAAGACGACGAGTGGTGGAACCTCTACATGACCACCATGGAAAGGAACTCGATTGGCCAATGACATTCCCTCAAGGTATCCACAGTATCATTCCTGTGCCGTCGCATGTTGAGCCGGGAACTGGTCGATTCAATGTGAAGTCTTCGCTGAAGATCTCTACCCGCGGGAATACGCTTTTACCCCTGGCTGAGCGATTCGCGGAGGATCTCGCCGTGGTCACGCGAAAGGCCGTCTCCGTCACGATCTCGAATGACCGCGCCACGGGATCCGCCACGATCAGCCTCCACATCAACAAGAAACTGGCGGAGGAGGAATACACGCTCGACATCTCGCCGAACGCGATCAAACTTGAGGGCGGCTCGAGCCTCGGCGTCGCATGGGGTCTCTCAACACTCCTGCAATCCATCGTCGTCCATCACGTCGAGAGGTTCATCCCCTGCGCGCATGTGGTCGACAAGCCCCGCTTCGCCTACCGCGGGCTCATGATCGACGTGGCGCGGCATCCACACACGCTGCTGACGCTCAAGAAACTGGTCACGCTGTGCTGGTTCTATAAGATACGGTATATGCAACTCCACCTGGCGGACGTCGAGGCCTTCACCTTCTCCAGCACGGCCTATCCGGGTTTGGCGACGCCACACAACCATCTGAGCCTCGACGCATGGAGCGAGCTTGAGGCATATGCCACCTCGCGTGGCGTCGTCATCGACCCCGAACTCGATGAGCCCGGTCACGCCAACAAGACGCTGCGGAAGCTCTGCCCCACGAATCCGCCTACCGGAAGCCCCGTGATCAGCCCCGTGAGCGAGCGCACCTTCGAGGTCCTGAACACGTTGATCGGCGAGATCCTCGACGTCTTTCCAAGGACGCCTTTCTTCCATATCGGAGCGGACGAGGTCAACTACGAGGGCTGGGCGGCGTGCGAGGAATGCGCGGCGTTCCTCAAGAGCCGCGGACTAGACGACCTCCGCGAGTGCTACCGCTATTTCATCGGCAGGATGAACGAGATCGTCCGCAGGCACGGACGGCGGACGATCGCCTGGGAGGGATTCGCCGCAAAGGGGGCGATCCCAATTCCAAAAGACGTGATCGTGCAATTTTTCGACGTCGAATACCTTCAGCCTGAGGAGGCGCTCGCCCTCGGACACGACATCATCAACTCCAGCTGGGGGCCGCTGTAT
>JACQXT010000056.1 GCA_016208665.1 Chitinivibrionia bacterium
AACCCGGCGCGCAGGACGCCGAGCAGATCTGGCCGGGATGGACGGCGGAAGGTTTCGACCATGAGGATATTCTGCTGGCGATGTGTCCAAAGCCGGTCTGTATTCTGGCGGTCACCTATGACTTTTTCCCGATAGAAGGTACGCGTCAGACGGTTGCGCGTTGCCGTCGTCTGTGGCACATGGCGGGCAAGGAGGCGGATTTGGAACTCGTCGAGGATGTTTCTCTTCACTCCTATACTCCGAGGCTGGCTCGTGAGGCCGCGCGCTTCTTCTCGAAACACCTCCTCGGCAAGACGCGCACGGTCAATTCGGACGCCATCCAGGCCATCGAGCCGTCAAAACTCTGGTGCACCACCTCGGGTCAAATCAAGGCTGACCGCGACGGCGTCCGTTTTGTTTTTGAGGAGAATCAGGACCGACTTTCAGCGTTTGAGTCTGAGCGGAAAAAGCTCAAAACACGTTTGGCGGAAGGATATAAGAAAGCTGCGCTGCGCTGGCTGAAGGAGCGGATCAACTTCAAGCGGAGCCCTGTCGACTTGAATCCCCGCTTTTGGAAAGGCCGCGAGGAGGAGCTTGTATATGAGAATGGGTTCTGGTGGAGCCAGAAGGAGGTTCTGAACGAAGGGATACTCTTCAGGAATTACCGTTTTGCGGAGAAGACATTGCCTGTCACCCTGGCCGTCTGGAACGGCGGCACGACCGCCACGCACCGACATCTCGCCTGGCTGCGGAAAACGTGCGACGCCGGCCGCGCTGTCATGGTTCTGAACGTCACGGGGATCGGCGGCTCGGAGCCGAACCCGCTGAACGCTATCCCGCCGCACGAGCGTTATGGCGTGATGCACAAATTCAATGACGATCTCATGTGGCTGGGGGATAGCATATGCGCCATGCGGGCGTACGATGTCCTGCGCGCCTGTGAGGTGCTGCGTCAATGGCCGGGCGTGGATGTCACGCGTCTGCGGATCTATGCGCACGGCACGCACGGAGTCTATGCGGAACTGGCGGTAG
This sequence comes from Chitinivibrionia bacterium, assembly GCA_016208665.1. Taxonomy (GTDB): domain Bacteria; phylum Krumholzibacteriota; class Krumholzibacteriia; order WVZY01; family WVZY01; genus JACQXT01. The sequence continues at coordinate 1,012 of JACQXT010000056.1, forward strand.
CCGTCGAGCCGGCCCTCGCATCAATCGAACTACACGAGGAGCTGGAGAGTTTCGCGTCATGGGTGAAGGCACGCCAGTACGACAGCTACGACAGTCGAACGATTCTGCTGCCGGGCGTGCTGCGTCATTGCGACCTTCCGGATCTGCGCGCATGGCGTTGACGCCGACAGAGCTGCGGCATTTCCTTGTCGCTTATTTCCGCGCCTCGATGATGGCCGAGCGGATGTAGTTCTCCACGCCGCTGCCCGGATCCCAGTCCTTGATGAATTCACCGCTCGCCTCGTTGATGACGATCTTGACGTCGCGGAATCCCGACTTCTTCAGCAGCGACGTCAGCTCTTTCACGGTGATACTGCCGGAAATGCATTGCCACATGTGCTCGTCGCCCGCCCAGCGGGTGCCGGTGAATGACCTCAACTTGATCACGTCTGAGATGGCGAGACGTCCACCGGGACGGAGCACGCGGTAGGCCTCGTTGAAGACCTGCTGCTTGTCGGGGGAGAGGTTGATGACGCAATTGGACATGATCACGTCCACCGCATTGTCAGCCACCGGCAGATGCTCGATCTCTCCGAGTCTGAACTCCACGTTCTTTCTCTTGCCTATGGCGGAGCGGGCTTTCAGCAGCATCTCGGCGGTCATGTCCACGCCGATGACACGCCCCTTGGCCTCGACGCGGTCGGCGGCGAGGAAGCAGTCGAACCCCGTGCCGCTTCCAAGGTCGAGGACGGTTTCCCCTTTCTTCAGAAGGGCCACTGCGATGGGATTGCCGCAACCCAAACCGAGGATGAGATTCTCCGGCAAAGCCTGCAAATCCTCCTCACTGTAGCCAAGTAGCCTCGCTGTCTCACGCACATCGATGGGGGGAGAATTGTCGCAGCAGGAAGGTGAGCATTCCTCATCCTCGATCCGCAGCGTCCCCTTCTGGGCGACCTTCTCGTAATGCGTCCGGACATTCTCGCGCCGCGCGTCTTTTCCTTTTATCTTACCCATTGCCATCCCCCTTTACCTTACTTAAGTGTTCAACACTCACCATGTCGTCTTTCCCCAGATGGTGCAAGGCTGGACGATCAGACTTATGGCCTCGAACGAACATGCAAGTTTACATTTCATGCAGCCTGAGCACGCGTAGAAATCAATCCATGGCCTCCCTTGGACACCCTCATCGTTACGCTCCCGGATAAAGGCGTTCAGCGTGCAACGCCTCTGCGCTTCGCATTCCGCGCAGTTGGCACATTTCTCAGGATCTATTATGGCTCGCTTCATGATTGAAACGTCTTTTTGAAATAAAGCGACACATGAACCAGGCCAAGCATGACGGGCACCTCCACCAACGGACCAATGACCGCCACAAAAGCCGCGCCAGGATGTATACCGAACACGCCCACGGCGACGGCGATCGCCAGTTCAAAGTTGTTGCTGGCCGCCGTGAACGCCAGAGTCGCGCTCTTGCCGTAATCCGCGCCTATGCGCGTGCTCATGAAGAAACTGAGGAGGAACATGACGATGAAATATATCAGAAGCGGAATGGCGACCAAGACCACATCGCCAGGGCGGCTGACAATCTTTTCCCCCTGCATCGAGAACATGACGACGATCGTGAACAAAAGGGCGATCAACGTGAGCGGACTGATCTTCGGTATGAATGTGGTATGGTACCACTCCTTCCCGCGCGCTTTGACCAGCACAAGCCGCGTGAGCATTCCCGCGATGAAAGGGATGCCCAGATAGATGAAGACACTCACGGCGATCTGCCGTATCGTCACATTCACGACCGCGCCGGACATGCCCAGCAATGGCGGCAGATGAAGAACAAGACTTGGAATATCGAGTTGAAGGCCACCAGTCCGGCGGCGTACTCCGTGTCGCCTTTGGCTAAATCGTTCCACACGATCACCATGGCGATGCACCTGGCCAGTCCGATCATAATCAACCCGATCATGAACTCCGGCTGGCCGCGCAGGAAAAGAATAGCCAGGCCGAACATAAGCACCGGCCCGATGATCCAATTCTGAACCAATGAGAGGGCAAGCACCTTGAGATTGCGGAACACATCGCCAAGTTCCTCGTACTTCACCTTGGCGAGCGTCGGGAACATCATTAAGATCAACCCAATGGCGATGGGAATGCTCGTCTGCGTCCCTTCCGGGCGCAATGACCCGATCCAATTCCCCAGGGCGGGAGCGAAATGGCCGCAGAGAACTCCCGCGGCCATCGCCAGAAAGATCCACAAGGTTAGATAACGGTCCAGAAACGAAAGCTGTTTTGAGATTTTGTCGCTCATCTATCATTCCTTTGAAGATTTAGGTTACATATCGACTAAAATGTGCTTAGAAAATAGAAACCCGCACAGATCAACAAAACCCCGGCAATGATTCGGATGGCGGCGTCCACCTTGCCTGCGTTGACAACCGCTTTACCAAGTGAAACGCCCAGCAGCAGAGCGGTCAAAGGCAGACTGAAGCCAATGGCGTAGGCGGCAAGCGCGCTGATCATCCAGAAGGTGCAACCCTGCAACACGGCCGCTCCCAGGATGATGAATATTCCAGGATTGCAGCACGCCATCGAGCATCCGACGACCGCTCCACCCATGATGAGTCCGAAGAGCATCGCCCCGGCAAGCCCCCTCGGATGCGCCTTTCCAACTTTCCTCTGTGGAAGATTGAGAGGGAGGAGGTTGAGCGCGCCAAGACCGAACATGATGGCAGCGATTCCTGCGAATAACCTCCAGTAGCTCCCAAGCGAGCTTTGGACAATCTTTCCAACGAGTCCGGCGACCCCTCCCAGAACGAGCAATGCGATAATGCTGCCAAGCATGAATGAAATCGCCCCGAGAAGGCTCGCCCGGCTGTCCGACGCCTCACGTGTCCCCGCATATCCCACAACCGCGCCGACCACTGGCAAGGCGCAGCAGGCACTCGTAACCGCTCCAACCACGCCAAGGAGAAACGCAAGGAGGACGGCCGCCATGCCGCCGCCGCCACCCTCAAGCAACGTCTTGCTCCATTCCGAGATCGTGGCGATCCATTCCATTCAAACACACTCCTACTTGCAACCGCCGCTAGTTGGACAACATCCCGGTACCGCAGAGGCGCCGCATGAGTTTGAAAGCGCCGCGTTCCCAGACTTTTTGCTTAAGCCATGGGCGACGACAAGCGCGGCGGCTATCAAGATTAGCAGACAAATGACCATCTTCATGCTCACACCTTTGGAATCGCATCCGCAACTTTCACAGCAGGTGGAATCGCAGCAGGCGCCTTCCTTTTTGACAGTTTCTTCTTGCTTGTTTTCATTCATCTTAAGCATCTCCCCTGTTGCACAGCACTTCCGGAAGTTTTTCCACAAACGTTTTGATCTCATCCCTCACCCGCCTGTAGTGGTTCAGCACCTCCTCCTCCGAGGTGGCGGACTTGGCGAGTTTCGGCGGGTCGTCGAAACCGACATGGATGATCTTTGTCTTGCCGGGGAACAGGGGACAATGCTCGTTGGCGTGGCCGCAGACCGTCACCACGTAGTCGAAGGCGATGTTCTTCAACTCATCGACATGCTTCGACCTTTGGCCCGAGATGTCCACGCCAGCCTCCGCCATCACCTTGACGGTGGAGGGATTGAGTCCATGTGTTTCGATCCCCGCGGAGTACGCCTCGATGGCACCGGACTTCAGAGCCCGCGCCCACCCCTCGGCCATCTGGCTCCGACATGAGTTTCCCGTACACAGGAAAAGAACCTTCATGTATATATCCCTCGCTGTGAACTGATCTTAATTTTGTGTAGCCATTGGATCCGACGTATAGAGTTTGCCCTACGGAGCGATAACGTCTTTTTCGTCTTTCCGGCATGCGCAATGTTTTTTCGTTTAAACCGATTTGTCCACCACTCATCTTGACATTACTTGTGACAGATCATCGGGAGAACAAAGTAGTCCCTTTTCTATGATTTCGTCGAAAGCATCACCGTCACGGATGATCGATAACGTCTGTTTGATTGCGCGAATGGCGGAGAAGACCGCAATTGCGGGTAAACTTACACGCGCTACGCCACAAGAGCGCAATTGACCGATTGTCAGTGTCTTGATGTTGTATGGCATTCCTGCCGCGATGCTGACCGGACCTTGTATCCCGTCGACGATGCGTCGAGCTTCGTCTGGCGTCGACACCGCGGTCACGAAAATCATGTCGGCTCCGGCCTGCAAGTACTTCCTTCCCCGTGTGATCGCTTCGTCAATCCCTTTGATGCGATCACCACAGGCCGCCAGAGCGTCGGTCCGAGCGTTGATAATCATATCCGCCGCCTGACTGCTAACGGCCGCTTCCCGCGCCGCCTGGATCTTTTCGACCATCAGGAGGGGGTCCACCACGCTTATTGGCTTGGCCGTCGGCAGAATTTGATCTTCAAGATTGATGCCGGACACTCCGGCGTCCAAGAATGAGATGACAGTTTTATAGACGGTCGCAGGTGGGCCGAAACCGTCTTCCCCGTCGGCCATCACCGGAATGGTTACCGTGTTCACAATGTCGCGTGTTGCCGCAAGGTTCCTGTCCAAATCCACGGATTGCTCCGGTCCTGCGCA
>JACQXT010000227.1 GCA_016208665.1 Chitinivibrionia bacterium
CTGTTCCTCCTCGCCCAGCTTCCTCGAATGCTGGCCCGCAGCGATGGACACCGCGTAGCTCCGCGTGAAGTTCTTGCCGGTCAGGTAGGTTACAAGAAATCCGTTCTTGTCGTCGTCGAGAAGACACAATGAGTAGCTCTGCTGGCCGCCGATATCGTCGAACGCATCGTACCGCATGAGGCCGATATGCTTGAAAAATCTCCTACTGCTCCGTTCGATGGAAGCGATCGCGGCTTGGATCGTTTCAATGCTTTTCGCATGATCTTCGACCGTTTTTACGAGCGCGGGGAGGACGGGTTCTTCTCCCTCCAATCCCTTCGCAAGACGGCCCATCGGCTTGCACAGAGACCGCAAGCCGAACGCGGTCTGCAGCGCCAGTATCACAGCCAGAATCGCGATGATCCCGAGGGCGATGATATACTCGCCGGAATGCGCCGTCAGATACCCCGAAATCGAATTCAGGCTCTCCATAGAAACTCACAACCTCCTTCGAGCTACCGTTTGATACTGATGCGATAGACCAGCTCCGCTTCTCCTTTTTTCTCGACCGGTACGTCGAACCGGACCTTGAACGCGGACTCCTTGACGTACTCGTGCGTATTCTCCATGATCTTCCAGTCTCCCGCGAGATGCTCGACGACGGAGACGACGACGCGCTCATCCTTGTGGTTTCGCACCGTGATCTTGTACGCGGATTCAAACGTGTTCCGGTACTGCTTGAAATCCGTCTGCACGCGCTCCGCGACGATATCGAACGCGTTTCCAAGCTTGATGCGAATCGTTTCGTCCTCGGGCGTATGATCGATTTGATCCTCGCCGAGAAACTCGAGGGCGCCGTCGTCGTCCTTCTTGAATACCCTCACGACTCCCTTAGGGAGCGGCATGCCGAGATTGTTCTTCTTCGCGTTCTCGAGGGAGAGGAAAACCCCCACCTTCGTATCCTTATCGACATCTCCCATCATATAGAAGAAATACGGATGTTGAGAGCTGTATACGAACCGCTTCTCGACCGCGATGCCGGCGGCGTCCATGAGCCGAATCTGTTTCGTTTGATTGTCCTTGAGAGTCGTCGTGCGCTGGAGATTGTACATATGGTACTCGAAGAAGGCCTTTTCCTCGAAGCCGCCCCTTCCCAGCATATCCTCGGCCATCACGGCTGTCGCCTTCGCGTACTGAACCGGCTGTTCGATGCGATTGACGTCGCCCGCGATGAGCTTGAGGGACGCGTTATTGTACGCGGCGCCGCTCCTGTTGTCGATGGTCACCCACCCGGAGAGATCGAGCGCGCGGTCGTCCTCCGACAGCACGGCGACGTAGTTCGCCCGCCACGTCATTCCCGCGGTGAGGTAGCTTGCTTCGACCGTGTGCTCCCGGCTCCCGGCGTCCAGCAGCCAGATGAGAGACGGCTGGGAGATAAGCCCTTCCGGAAGGGCCGGCATGACGACCCGTCCCGGAGGATTGCCGGCGATCTTGCCGTCGCTCTCGTACACGTAGCCTCTCTCGATACCGAGCAATCGCGCGGTCTTCGTGTGCTCGCCCGAATCGTCTTTCGTGACGAGTTCGATTTCCCGGCCGAGGTATTTCTCCATCAATTTCTCCGGGCTTATCAGATCGTATTCGAAATTTTGCTCGAGAACGTCCAGGTCCAGGGGACGATCGAGCGACCTGATATGCACGCTGGTAGGATCGATCAGGGAAGCCACGCCCTCGAACGTGAGGGATACCACTCCCTTGGGAAGCGTCAGGCTCCGCACGTCCTTGACGACGCCGAGGTTCGAGTTGTATACGGTGACGCTCACGGACTTCTGATCCTTGAGCGTGCTCTTGAGCTCGTTGCCGGATGCGGGCGCTTGAGCGGGCAGGCACAGGCATGCGGCTGCGGCCAGCATCGGGACGAACCCGCCGATATGGAATCTCCAACCATGGAAGAGGCATCCGCCCGCACGGCTGTTGCTGTGCCGGCGTCCTCCGGCATCGGCGCAAATCCCCTCGAAGCGGCTCTTGAAGAGTCTCATTGCGTCCACCACCTTTCGGCTGCGGCAAGCGGCCGCCTGCCGGGTTCGACTGCATACGGAAATCCCGTCTATTGTAAATCGTTTCGAACGCGTATTGAAAGAGAATATTCGGCGCCGAAATGCGAAGGTCGAATATCCTCGGCGGGATATTCGACCTGGGATGCATGTACGGCTGAAAAGGCGTGGTGCCGAGGGCGGGACTCGAACCCGCACAGACTTTCGTCTGCTACCCCCTCAAGATAGTGTGTCTGCCAGTTCCACCACCTCGGCACGGTATGGGAATTCTCAGGGCTTTGCGCCGGCGGAAGCTGAATCGACCGCGGCCGATCCCAGCACCTCATCGATGCTCTCACCCTGGGGAATGACTTCGCTGCTGCCCGTCGCCGCTCTTCTCAGGACGCTCTCCTGTTTGCGCCCCTGGCTCCGGGACGTAAGAAACGCCAGGCTCAAGGATAAGACCATGAACAGCACGGCAAGATAGGTCGTCGCCTTGCTCAGAAACGTCGCCGTCTCCTGTCCGCCGAAAATGGTTTGGGATCCGCCTCCGCCGCCGAATGCGCCGGCCAGACCGCCGCCTTTGCTCGATTGCAGCAGCACGACGATGATCAACGCGAAACAAACGATGATGTGAAACGCAAGTATGATCTTATACAGTATCATCTCGTCTTCCTTGCAGAAAAGGGTACCAGAGTACGTCCTTCCAGTCAAGCTGGTCGAATGATGAATTTAATGAATGGCGCGCCCCGATGCTCCGGATCACCCGCCCGGCACGCCCGACAGCGCGATTGCAACGAACGAATCGGCGTCCAGACTTGCCCCGCCGACCAGTGCGCCGTCGATGTCGTCTCGTCCCATCAGCTGCGCCGCGTTGTCCGGTTTGACGCTGCCGCCGTATTGAATCCGCAGGCCGCTTCCGATGCCGCGGCCGAATGAAAGCCCGATGAACTTCCTGATGAAGCTGTGCATTTCTTCCGCGTCGTCCGGCGTCGCCGTCCTGCCCGTTCCGATGGCCCACACGGGTTCATAGGCGATGACCAGGCGTTCCGCCTCGCCGGGATTCACGCCGTTCAATGCCGCCGACAGCTGTTCGCGCACCACTTCCTCCGCCCTGCCGGCCTCGCGCTCGGGGAGTTTCTCGCCCACGCAGAGAATCGGGATAAGATCCGCGGCAAAAGCCGCTTTCAACTTTTTCGCCACGATCTCGTCGGTTTCCCCGATAACGGTCCGCCGCTCTGAATGGCCGACAAGCACGTACGAGCACCCCGCGTCGCGGATCATTCCGCCGGAGATCTCGCCGGTGTACGCGCCTTCCGGGGCCCATGACAAGTCCTGCGCGCCCATTGCCACGCGCGTCCCCGCGAGGCTATGCGCGACCCGATCGAGCGCGGTAAACGGAGGAAACAGCACCAGGTCGCAGCCGGAAAGTCGTGCGAGCGACCGGGAGAGCGCTTTGACGAAGCTCTCGGCCTCGCCGACAGTCTTGTACATCTTCCAATTCGCAGCGATCAGTTTCGTTCGCGCCATCGTTTTCCGCTTCCGTCCGGGGACACGGGATTCCGGTTCCTGAGGTTAGGATCGCTCGGCGTCGCAGGATGCGCCCGCAGCGTCGCACAGTATCTCCACTCCCGGGAGCGTCCTGCCTTCGAGGAACTCCAAGGACGCCCCTCCGCCGGTGGATATATGCGAAAATTTCTCATTCAATCCGAGAAGGCTTACCGCCGCAAGGCTGTCGCCGCCGCCCACGATCGTCACCGCACCCCTCCCCGTGGCGCCCGCGATGGAGCGGGCGATGTCCTTCGTACCATCCGCAAAATTGGGCTTTTCAAAAATTCCCATGGGGCCGTTCCAGAATACCGTCTCCGCCTTGGCGATGGCGGCCTTGAAGAGCGCGACGGTCTTGGGACCGATATCGACGCCGATCCAGTCCTCGGGAATGTCTGCGCTCGAAACTTCTTTCTTGCGGGCCGTGTCGTCGATCTCTTCGGCGACGATGCAATCAACTGGCAGGAGCAGCCGGGACGGACCCGTCCTTGTTTTCGCCATCACATCCTTGCATGCATCCAGATACGAATCATCGACGATGCTCTTTCCGATTTCCAGCCCGGTGGCCTTGAGAAACGTGAACATCATTCCGCCCCCGATCAGGAGCACGTCGACGGTGGAAAGAAGGGATTTTACGAGATCGATCTTGCCTTTGATCTTCTCGCCGCCGAGCACGGCCACAAACGGCCGTTTCGGATTCGCCAAAGCTTCGCCGAGGGCGGCCAGCTCCATTTCCATCAGAAAGCCGCAGGCCCTGATATCGAAGAACCGGGCAACCCCGTGGGTGGAGGCATGCGCCCGATGAGCCGTGCCGAAGGCGTCGTTGACGTACAGTTCCCCCAGCGAAGCGAGCTCGCGGGCGAAATCGGGATTGTCTTCCTCCTCGGCGGCGTAGAATCTGAGGTTCTCCAGAAGGAGAATCTCGCCGTTCTTGAGCGCCGCCGCCTTGGCCCTCACTTCATCGCCGACGCAATCCTTCACGAATCTCACGGGGACGTCCACCAGCTCGCCGAGCCTGAATGCCGCGGGCGCAAGGCTCAATCCGTCGTCGCGCTTGCCCTTCGGGCGGCCGAGATGGCTCATCAGAATGAGCCGCCCTCCGCGCTCCACGATATGCTTGATCGTAGGAAGAGAAGCCCTGATCCTCGTGTCGTCCGTGATATTCTTGTCCCGGTTGATGGGAACGTTGAAATCGACGCGCATGAGGACGCGTTTGCC
>JACQXT010000057.1 GCA_016208665.1 Chitinivibrionia bacterium
TCAGGGAAAGCATGAATTCCGCCGTCTCGCCTGCATCGATGGAGCCGTTGCTGTTGCCGAATGTTCCGTTCAGCTGATCGTCGTCCACCGAGAGATACGCATAATTAATGTAGGGATCGGAGGACGGGTTGACGGTGATGGAGCTTTGGTGCCGCGCGTGGTTTCGTCCGGTCACGACGACGCTCACCGCGCCCGGTTTCTCGCATATGAAATCGAACGTGGCGACTCCCAATGCGTCCGTCGATCCGTAGACATAGTCGTCCGTCCCCTTGTAGAGGCAGACGTACGCCGAATCGACCGGCGAGCCGCCGGCGGTCACCGTGACCTGGATCGTATTCTGCCCGAGACCGACGCCGGCGACGTGGGACACGGAAAGCGTATCCACGGGACCGGTCCAGATCGCAAGTTCGGGATCGGAGAGAATGACGTAGATGAAGTGGGTCCATTCATCGATGTTATCCCCGGCTTCTGCGGACGGGGTGCGCGGAAGCCTGGAGCGAGCGAACGTCTCTCCGACATGAACGACATCATGGTTGTACAGCAGATCGAAAAATTCGTTCATGTAGTAGGAGGAAGCGCTCGGATACGCGCTCCTGCTAGCGCCTATGATCGATACTCCGCCGCCGGACGGATTCTTCAGGAAGTGTTCTCCCAGACAGTAGTAATCGAAGGCGGCGGCGGTGCAATTGAGCATGTAGAGCAGGAAATACCGGTCGGTGTTCGTGAGCGCATCGGCGTCGGTGCTGAGGAAGCTCGCGTCGCCGACCGACAGATTGAAGCGGAATCCATGGCCGATATGATTGATGACCCCGACCCCGGCATTCATCGAATCGATCGTCGCCTGGCGCGTCTCGGGGACCGAGCCGGGGTAGATTTCCCATGTTTCGTAGGAACGGGTGACGTCGAGAGGCTTTCCTTCCATCGTACTGGTATATATATACTCGCTGTAATCCGCGCCGTTGGAACTGATCGATTGCCCCGGTTCCCAGTCGACGGGAAACAGCACTTCGGCAAGCATCAGGACTTTGTTCAGGTAATCCCTATCATAGGGTGTCGCATAGCTGATGACCTTGTCGACCACGTCCGCAACTTCCGAAGCCTTCGATGCGGTTATTCTGCCTGCATAGACCTCCGCATACAAATCGGGATTGTCCATCTCGGCGTAGTAGAATCCCTCGCCCCACAAGCTGTTGTGGTTATCGTTCCATGATCCGTCGAGACAGGCGAAGTAGAGGTCGGTCGGTACTTTCGTGCCGTTGTTATAGAATCTGCTGTACGCAAGTCTCGTCGGAATGACATCCGTGTCTCCGCCCAGGAGAACCCATTTGATTCCCCATTGCTCGTACGCATCGCGAATGAACAGTCTGATGGTCTCGGCCAGGTCGACACCGTGGCGGGAATTCTGTTCGATCCACTCGACGGTCCGCACAACGGCGGGAACACCCTGCTTCGTCTTCCAGTCCGCGAGGCGCTGAAACTCGGCGGATAGCGCGTTCGTGGTGATGATGAGATAATCGACAGGACTCCCCTCGAGCGACGGTATGGACGATGGCTGGAACCCGCCTCTGTTCCTCGGCACCGTAACCTGATCGAAGCGGTAGGCATCCGCAGCCTCGGGATTGGCTGCCAGAGACGCAAGAATGCCGCGAACGTCTTCCTGAAAACCTTCCCTGAAACGCATGTGGGAGGCCGGGCGGACGGCGGTCGCAGCGGCTGTTTTGACATGCAAGGTGATTTCCTCGCTCAGGCGCACCGAGCCGTTCTCGTACCGGAGCGGCGACACCGCAAAGCTGGCTATCGAGAAGCCATGCAGCGAGCCCGTGCCGAGGTACGTCACGGGAACCTTCGGGAACGCCGATCCCGCTTCGGCGGCGGCGAAGAGGGCTTTGCCCTTCCCCTGGATGCCGTCCTCCGCGATGGACGGAGGATTCAGCTCCAGTTGCGCATTCTCGGCGATTATGGCGTCGCCGTTCATCACGAAGTCAACCGCGTCGAACGCTTCTCCCTGGGGGAGAATCACGTTCAGGATCGTTACGGGCAGCGATGGAGCGTTTTCATCAAGAATCAAGAAGTAGCTCTTTTGATCCACGGAGACTTCCGTTCTGCCTTCGTGGTTTTTCACGATCACCAGGTCCCGCGGCAAGGAAACTGTAAACGTGAGATTGCCCGCGTCGGCTTCAGCGGGCATCAAGAGCATCGCCATGAGAGCAATACCGAGTAACCCCGCCTCGAAAGGAATTGAAATGAACTTCCGCGCCATCGGTGCCTCCTTAACGGTAGGTGGAAGGTTGCTTTCCAAATATGAAGAGTCTCAGAAAATAAAACAAATGAGGGCAGCGCACAGATGTTATGCCCGTCTGTAGCAAAAATGGATGGTTGTGTTCTCCCTTACTGATGCATTGAAAGAACAATCACGGATGAACCGGCAACTACAGATATAATTATAAGCCAAAATATGAGTTAAGTCAAGAAACTATTGAGCCTCCGGAAAGATTATCGAGATTCGACCGCGCGGATCCGCCTGAGGATGACTCGAGCTTGAAGTCATTTCCTTCCTTGACGATCCGAACCGTATCTCGGTCCTTGACCGTCCCGGGAAGGAGCGCCCCTGCGATCAGGTTCTCCGGAATACATCAGGAACGGCACACATTCCAATCGAATGCTAATCGAACAAGTGGTTGTCGATATTCTCGCCCCGCGGGAGGGTATAGAGGGCGGAGAGAACATGGAGTTCATCAATCGTAGGCAGCTCCACCTGAGCCGAAATGCCTCCGATCATGAGATGGTTTGGATTTGAGCTGTGCTTGAGCAGAAGCGCATGCCCGAATTCATGCCGCATGACCCGTCGGTTGAAGGCGATTGTTTCCGGAGTGTACTTCTTGATGAGGTGCACCACCGATTTCATGGGGTACATGTCCATCGTCCACTGGGATATTTCGTGCATTTCATATCCGCCGTTAAAATCGGTATCCTCATACACTACGGTAACGCCGACATCGGGGGGGCTCGCAACCCTTTCGAACAGGTTCAGGCCGGAAAGGCTTTCCCAGTCGCCGAGGGCGGCCAGGACTTCGGCTTCATAGTCGATGCCGCCGTACACGCCTTTCGGCACATAGATGTTGATGGGCAACGCCCACCGCCGGATGGTATTTCCAAACGGATTGCCTTCGGTATCGGTCATTCTCATGAAGAACGACAGGAACGACGGGTAGTACGCTCCCGAAGGATCCGTTTCGAGCACCGCATTCGGTATTACCCATAATGTTATAAAGGATTTGTTGATAACGACGTGGTACCTTCGAAGGTCGAAGTATTCCCCGTATTCGCCCGCGGCCGTCTCGTCCCTCACGTTGAGGTACCCGCTGAATTGAGGCAGTTCCGTGAATGCAAACATGCCGTCCACATCGGTCATTTCTGTGGAAGAGGCAATGTTGACGGAGATGCCGGGAACCGGGCCGCCGGTAAGGGCGTTCTTGACGACTCCGTAGGTCTCCATTCCCTTTACCGTCGCGCCTGGAGAATCTCCAAGCGGCGATAAGTTGCCGAATTCATCTTTGGCTCTGACTGCGATGTACACGTAGTTCGTCGGTATGAGACCTCTGATGGTGGCTCGCATGACCTCTCCCGCCGGAAGCGGCAGCGGTTCGCCCGGCCGGTCATTCGCCCGTGCCCAGGTCCCTTCGTCCCTGATCGGAGTGGAGCTGGTTCGAATTTGGTACTGCGCCGGAAGCCCGTCCATGCTGTCGTCCCCGACCGCAACCCATTCAATATGGACTTCGCCGGCGTCCTCGCCCGTCCTGAACAGGAGAATGGGTACAGGCGCCGGCAGCACCGAGTCCGGGATCGCAGTGACTTGAACCGTCCAGATCACCGAAGGTGAATAGCGCTCTCCGTCATGGGCTCTCCCGCGCACGAGGAGTTCCCCGACTGAAGTCGTTTCATAGTTGAATTGGCGTGCGCGGGAAACGACAACATCGCCGACGGTGTATTCATATGAAACAGGAAGCCCTTCCGGATCATAAGCGGTCATACTGAAGCCGATCGAACTTCCCACGATATACGACGGGGAGAGGTTATCCGGCTCGTAGTTGGTGATCACGGGGGGAATATTCACGGGCGCAACGCGGTTGATCTGCCAGGCGATTCGTTCCGTTTGGATGCCGTCGCTGACCACACAGCCGATATTGGCGGGACCTGTTTCGTCGACGACATAGACCCAATCCTGAGAGGCGCAGGCAATGCTGTCGCCGATGAGAAACCGGTACGTCAACGCTCTGTTCTCTGGATCGAACGCTTTTACGGAAAACGTGAGCGTATCTCCAAGAAGGGCAATCAGACTGTGAGTCAACGGCTTGTAAGTTCGAATGACGGGCGGCCGGTCAAGGGCCGTTGGCGACTCTTTGTCGCAGGAGAGAGCCGGGACGAGACACAGGAGCAGCACCGCAATAACTATCCATGTTTTCATGAGATATGCCTTTTTTTGCGCGGTGGGGTTCGCAGCCTTACTCCCTGCCTGAAAAATAAGCATTCAATGCGTCTTGCACAAGCGAAATAATCAGGCCGGAGTACGCGGCCGGAGGGGCCGCATCCGGCTCGAAGAGAACATTCGCAGAAAGTGGCGGATCGACATGTCGAGGGCATCCAGGCAGGCTTCCTCATCCCGCACCCTGATCTCCCAGCCCGAATAGTCCCCGATTTGGACATGCATGAGCTCCCGATAGGGAACGACTCTGCAGAGCACCGCATCCTTGAACATCATCCTGATCTCGAGATCGCCCGCCTGCATCCTGATATCCTGGTGCATCGAGGCGACGTTCCGGATAAAACCGAGAAAGAGCTCCCTCAGGCGTCCGTCGGACATGGTGTCAGCCAGATTGGAGACCTGCGGCGGGTCCGGATGGGGCAGGTGCACGATTCACCTTCCTTCTCGCGTTCAAGCGCATCTTGAAAGCCAGGCCGTCGACCAGCGAATAGTATCTTCCGGCGAGAATCGAATGAGGATCCCGGCATACGGCGGGAATCCTGTCCGTCGCGCTCGATTTCCAGCCGGTTACGGTGCCTATGCGTTCGGGGAACCATCCGTCTCCTGTCCATTCCACCCCGATGTTGTAACAGGGCGCGTTCCGCAGGCGGGGCGAGACTTCCTCCCGAAGACCGGCAGCCGCGCTATTCGCCGCCTGCAGGAGCACGAAAAGGGTATTCTCGACCGGCTGTTTTCTCAGCTCCGCAAGAGATGCATAGAACCGCTCGCGGCGCTCCAGCGGAGGAATATGAACGACATCGAGAATCGATCGAGGCAAAGGAGAATCCGGTTTGGCGCGACAAGCTAATGTAAAGACAACTGTTACGCCGGCCAAGGCCGGATGAGTCTCGCCGTCTTCCATTGTCTGCCGGCGGAGATACACCTGGGGCGGGAGCCCGAAAAAGTAGCCCGCATTCGGTAGAAGGCCGCTCACATCGAACAGGCGCACTTCGAGCGGAGGATCCGAGCGAGCGCCGCCCAGCGCGAACGCCGCAGCGATATTGGCGGCGTGAACCGCCGGAAGGCAGTCCCGGGATTCGCCGCACAGCACGATCCGGCCGTGCGTCGCAGGAACGGAGCTCTGCACGCGGGACAGGTAGAGATGCGCTATATCTCGAATATGCCTCGGTCTCGTCGACTCGCTCATGGCTGGGCGCCGCTTCGGATTCATGCTATACGATCAGGAGCGAGTTCTCCTGTCCGAACTCGTTCCGTATGTAGTCCTTGTTGTTCGGGTCCCTGATCCACCTTCCATCCACGATGAAACGATACTCGTACTCGCCCGAGTCGATGTTCAAAACCGTCTTCCACAGGCCGTCGGCGGCATCCTTCTCCATGGGAACGCCGTCACGCGACCAGTTGGTGAACTCGCCGGTAACCGCAACGGATTCGGCATGCGGAGCTTCGAGAAAAAACAGGACGCCGTCGGTGGAACTTCTCCACCTCATCGAGCAAACCCCTGGAGAAGTGCGTCCTGGTATCCAGGTTGTTGCAGACCACATGAACCGCGAGGCGGTGTTGCAGTTCGTCCTCCAGGACCTCGATCGTCTCTCTGAGTTTGGCGAGCCCGTGCACCGAGAAGAAGCTCGCGTCGACGGGGATGAGAACCTCGGAGCTCGCCAGAAGCGCATTGAAGGTGAGGAGTCCCACTCCGGGCGGGCAATCGATAACGACAAAATCGTACGCGCCGTCGTCCAACTGGGACAGCATGTTCGCGAGACGCTCCTCCCGGCCCAGGCGGTCGGACAGCTCCTGTTCGATGCCGCTGAGCACCGTGCTCGCCGGAATGAGATCGATTCCGCTATCGAGATGCTGGATCGCGTCTTCGATCCGAACCGCCGGATCCATCATCAGTTCATATGTCGTCAAATCGTACTGTTCGGCGAGAAGCCCGAGTCCGACGGTTGCATGCGACTGGGGATCGAAATCCACGAGCAGGGCCCTTCTCTCGAGACGGCACAGGGCGCTCGACAGATTGATAGCTATCGTCGTCTTCCCACACCCCCCCTTCTGATTCATCACCGCTAGAATTCTCATGGCTTTTCAACCTCCCGAAAAAAAAGAGCCAGAGACATTACCTCCGGCTTGGCGTTGGAACGAATACCATCGCGGGTCCGCCCGGATTCCATATAATACAGGACATCGAAGAATCCGCCTTATGTTTTTATTTCACAACAAGTTACAAGATTTGCTTTTGAAGCACCTTGAGTTAAGTGCATCAACTCCTTTTTGTCAAGAATTTTTTAGACGAACACC
>JACQXT010000228.1 GCA_016208665.1 Chitinivibrionia bacterium
ACTTCCGCGGCCTTGAATCCTTCGTTCCCCGAAATCGGAAGCTCGAAGTTCTGCAGGATTTCGAGGAGGCGCTTCCGCGTTTCGCGGGGAAGTCCGCCGAGCCTTTGATCGGCATCGATGGACGCGCAGCCGAGGAGCAGGGAAGCAAGCCGAGCTGGAAGGTGTTTTCGCAACGCGACGCCGAGGGTTGCCTTGCCGCGGGTTTGGAGCAGCTCATCCCAGGCAGGGCCGGCGCTCCCGCCCCAGGAGACCCGAAGGCGGACATCCTCCGAATCAGGGCGCGTCACATGATGGCTGAGTTCCAATACCACGGGACCGCTGAATCCCCTGTGGGTGAAAAGCATGTCGCCCTCTCTCTCCTCGACGACCCGCCCGCGGCGCTCGGCCCGCAAACGGGCGCGGACCGATAGTCCGGAAAGCGCACACCAGCGCGGATCCTTTGTACAAAGAGGCACGAGCGCGGGATAGGGAGCTATAATAGAGTGGCCGAGTGTCCGTGCGAAGGTCATACCGGCGCCGTCGCTTCCGGTCTTGGGGTATGACAGACCTCCTGTCGCGAAAACCAGACACCTGCTGTACAGGATTTCTCCGGATGCTCCTTCGATCTTGAATTGAGGAGTCGAAAAGTCATTTTCTCGGCTGATGGAGGCAACGCGGAAAGCTGTTCTCAGCCGCGCTCCGCTCCGTTCGCACTCGCGCAGCAATGCGCCGGCCACTTCCCGTGCATCGCCGCTTCGCGGAAACACCTTTCCCGTGGGCTCGGTCTCGAGCTCGATACGGAGATCACGCTCGAAAAATGCCCGGACTTCCGCGAGCGGCCAGGAACGGAGTATATTGCGCAGGCTGTTAAGGGAGCCGGATGTGTGAAAGTCATCTGTCTCGAGGTGCGACGGCAATACATTGCAGCGCCCCCCGCCGCTCATGCGGATCTTGACACCGGGGCTGGAACTCGTCTCGAGGACGAGTACGGACGCTCCGGCGCGAGAAGCAATAATCGCGGCCATGAGGCCGGCGGCTCCGGCGCCGATCACGATTGCGGGCCATGTGTATTCAGTTCGGTTCATCGATCGTGAATCTCCAATCCATGCGGCCTGTCTAAGTATTACCTTGACAAATGTCGTTTCGCAATGAGACAATTATATATTCACTGCAGTATTTGTGGCTGTACCCCCCACCCCTAACCCTAGGAGGACTGCATGAAGCCTTCCTTCAAGCGATCGCGCACGATCGCTTTGTCTCTCCTCGGCGTTCTTCTCGCTGTCACCATCGGAATCTGGAGCTGCTCGGATACCGGCCAGGCGCCGGTCGAAAACGAGTACCCGGCCGTTGGAACGTTCAGCTTGAACAACCCGCAGGTGCTGTCGGTTGCTGCCGTTCAGGACCGTCATACGCCGAGCCTAATGGCCGATCCGGATGTAATCGGCACGGCCACTACGCTCGATGACCAGGGCCAGCCGGCAATCTTGATTATGGTTCTCACGGAAAAGGCGAAGAAAGCCGCTCCGGCGATGATCGAGGGCATTCCGACACAGGTCGTCATTACTGATCGGATCGTCGCCATGAAAACTACGGTCAGCCATACTGCCAAACAAACCCCGCCGATCCAGCTCGGAACGTCGGGCGGCTGGCGGTATGACCTCGCCAACGGCTATTGCTGCGGCGGCACACTGGGATCCCTGATACAGGTCGGCAGCCAGAAGCGCATCCTGAGCAACTACCACGTGTTCGAGGCTGATATCGTGGCCGGCGGCAACAATCGCGTCGCCCAGACCGGCGACTATGTCATACAGCCGGGCCTGATCGATGTGGGCTGCAACGCCGCGAACGCTCAGAACGTGGCGACGCTGGTCGTGACGCATTCTCTGCCGAATAACAACGTCGACTGTTCGAGCGCCACCATTATCAGCGGCATGGTGCGGACGGACGGCGCGATTCTCGAAGTGGGCACGCTCTCGGCGACGACGATAGCCGCATCCGTCGGCCAGGCCGTGAAGAAGAGCGGCCGTACGACCGGACTGACCCGGAGCACTGTTTACGCTTTGAATGGAACCGTAAGTGTCTCATACGAGAATGAGTGCGCTGGCAGCCTTGCATTCACGAAGACATTCACGGGCCAGATCATCGTCAACAACAGAGCCAGCAAGTTCCTTGCCGGCGGCGACTCCGGATCGTTGATGGTCCAGGATATAACGACCAACCCGAAGGCTGTTGGGCTGTTGTTCGCAGGCAGCTCGTCGTATGCAATTGCCAATCCGATCGGTCAGGTGTTATCGTTCCTGGGCGCCACGATGGTAGGAAACTAGTCAACACACCGCTGCGCAGTGATGCAGCGCATTGACGAAGGCAGAAAGACAGAAGCCCGCTACCGGCTTTCGCGCTGGCAGCGGGCTTTTCATCGATACTACATTTCTCGGATTCCGGCGCCTGCGGGAAGGAGGTAGTATGTTGTTCAGCGGTGCAAGGGGAATCATATCGGCGCGCCGGTTTATGCTGCTCGCTTTGTTTGCGGCGATGCCGGCACTCTACGTCTGCCAGCCGAATAGAGAAAGCAGGAAAAGCATGCCTACCCGGGACATAAAGACCGTCATGGAAGCGCACGTGGGCGATCTGATGGCGATGCCGGGCGTTGCCGGAGTCGCGATCGGAGAGCTCGACAACGGGACGCCGTGTATCATCGTGATGGTTGTCGACCTGACGGACGATTTGAAACGCACAATCCCCAAAGACCTCGAAGGCCACCCTGTCATCATAGAAGTGAGCGGCGAGTTCAAGCCGATGTAGAGGGGAAGGGGCCGCCGCAGGGCGGTTTGCGCAATCCGTTCTACGCGGGATTGCAGGAAAAAAGCTGCCGGGGCGTTTCTGCTACCACGCCATCCCGTGAGATCCGAAGTACTCGTGAAGGATCGTTCTCGAAACGAGGTTGATTCGTTCCGCCCAGATATCGACCGGGTTATACTCATCGGTGCGCACGGGTGCTCCTCCTGAGACGTCCGCCTCGAAGCGGTTGTCCCATGCGTGCGCCCGGTCGTATTCGGCGCTGAAGCGGTCGCGGGGCACCGGCGGCTCGTCGGCGAGTTCGAGCTCGCGGTCGGAGGCCAGGAGGATGACGTTCCCGAGCTGGTTCGGCGGTTCCGCAATGGGAAGCGCGCAGACGTGCGCAAATTGAGTCTCGAGAGTTGCAGCGAGAGAACGAACGATCGCATCGTTCCACCCGACCGCCTCGACGTTGACGGCGACGAGCCCGTCCGGCCTGAGACGCGACTTGATCAGGCCGAACGATTCCTTCGTGACGAGATGGAATGGAATCGAGCTGCTCCCGAATGCATCCAGGATAATGATATCGTACGTCTCGCCGTGATCGATCAGGAACCGGCGGCCGTCTGCATGGAATACGGCGGCCTCGGAAGACTGAAGCCCGAAATATTCGTACGCGATCCGCGTGACCGCCGGATCGATTTCAACCGCTGAAACCGCCCAGTCCTCCAATGCGTAGTGCTTCACCACGGATCCGCCGCCGAGCCCGATAAGGAGCATCGCTCCGGGTTTATCGAAAAAAAATCTCGGGATGTCGAGAACGTTCACGTGCGGGGAGGCCGCCTCGAACGTTTCCGCATCCACGATCGTGTGGGATCCTCCGTCGATGAGCATGAAGCGCCGTCCGTCCAAGTCGACGACGCGGATTTCCGCGTATCCGCTGTTGTGGAGCGCCAGGAGTCCCCCGTCCGGATCGGTGTTCTCGGCGGGAGCGGCCAGGAATCCGCACGCGGCGATGATCACCGCCGCTAAGAGCGCGGCTGTGGCGGCCGGCCGCTTCCTCCCGATTGCGAATCCAAGGATTGCGGTGACGATGAGCAGGATGCCTATCAGGAACGTCAATGCGCTCACTCCCATGTTGGGAATGAGGAAGAATCCGGTGCCCACGGCCGCGACGACGCTGGCAACGGTGGAGAGCGCATAGAGGTTGCCCGCGGTCCGGCCCACCTCGTCCAGATGTGCGGCCTTCAGGCGGATCGCATAGGGGCTTATCATGCCGAGGAGCGCCAGCGGCGGGAAGAACAGCGCGATGGCCGTGATGAGCACCGCAGCTCTGAGCCCCACGGTCTCCGTAGCGGCGAGCACGGGAGGCCGAAGCCAGGGGTTCGCGCTTATCCAGAGCCCCGAAAGCCCGATCAGGAGGGAAAAGCGCCCGAGCTTCGGGCCCCTGTCCGCCAATCGTCCGCCGATAGCGTACCCTGCGCTGAGTGCGGCGAGCGTCACGCCGATGAGGGCCGACCAGAGGTAGAGGCTCACTCCGTAGAAGGGGCCGATGAGTCTGGTGCCGAGAATTTCGATGGCGAGAACCGATGCGCCGCATACGATCACGGCGAAATAGATATAGCAGTTCATCATCGCAGAATTGTACATGGTTTCCCATGGAGGAACAAGATTCGATTTTTCCCTCGGGCCGACGGGCAGCCTTCATGAAGAAGCCGGGCAGCGCCCATGAAGTCTGGCAGGCCGCATGAAGCTGGGCAGCCTCCATGAAGCCGGGCGGCGTCCGGAAGGGTACGAGACCCGTCCCGCGTGCCCGCACGGCGGCCGAAGAATTATGAAGAATTAGCCTTATCGGATATGATATAAAGAACTGTATCGCTGCGGGAAACCCCGGCGCGGTTTGCCAGGCAAGCGGGAATCCCGTGTCCGGGCGAGCATTTCGGAGCAATGCACCGTCAACAGGGAGAAAAACTCTATGGCTGGTGAGAAAAAGCTGGACGAGTGGGGTACGCGCTTCGGCGTCATCCTCGCGGTCGCCGGATCGGCGGTCGGTTTGGGCAACTTTCTGCGATTCCCAGGCCAGGCGGCGCAAAACGGCGGCGGCGCATTCATCAGCCCGTATTTCTGCGCGCTGATCTTTCTCGGCATTCCGATCGGCTGGGCCGAGTGGACGATGGGCCGGTACGGAGGCCGCAAAGGATTCCGTTCGGCTCCCGCGATCATGGGCATCTTCGGGCGGGGTTCCGCCGCCCGCTACGTGGGTTCCATCGGCGTGCTGATTCCGGTGGCCGTATCATTCTATTATACATTCGTCGAAACGTGGTGCCTCGGCTACTGCTGGCACTTCCTGACGGGCGGTATCGGCGTCAATCCGCAAGCGGCGATAGCCGAGCAGACGGGCGCATCGCGCGCGTTTTTTGCCGAATCTACCGGCTTCGGAGCGGACGGCGCGCTCTTCCGGTTGCATAACCTCGAGACGCTGCTCTTCTTCATGATAGTTTTTTCAATCAACATCTCTCTCGTGTATCGCGGGATCTCGAAGGGTATCGAGAAGTTTTGTTCGTGGGCCATGCCGTCCATGGCCGTATGCGCTCTCATCGTCCTCATCCGTGTGCTGACGCTCGGAACGCCCGATCCGGCCCACCCGGATCAGAACGTCGTCAACGGCCTCGGCTACATGTGGAACCCGAACTTCTCCGCGCTCGGCAACTTCCGCACATGGCTCGCGGCGGCGGGCCAGGTCTTCTTCACGCTGTCGGTCGGCTTCGGCGTCATCATCAACTATGCGTCCTACTTGAGGAAGAAGGACGACATCGCCCTTTCGGGATTGACCGCATCCGCCACAAACGAGGTGTTCGAAGTCGGATTCGGCGGCATGATCACGCTGACCGCGGCGTTCATATTTCTCGGCGTTACGGGGACGACCGAGGCGGTCAGCACCGGCAACTTCGGCCTCGGATTCCAGACGCTGCCGGTCGTGTTCGCTCACATGGGATCCCTCGGCAACCTTGTCGGCGCCGTTTGGTTCTTCATGCTGTTCCTGGCCGCCATTACGAGCTCCTTGTCGATGTACCAGCCCGCCCTGGCGTTCTCACAGGAAGCGCTCGGTCTGAGCCGCAAGCCCGCAACCGCGGCCATGGCCGGGCTGTGCATCGTCGGAAGCTTCGGAGTCATGTGGTTCTCGAAAGGCGGCGTGTTTCTCGATACGATCGATTTCTGGGTCGGAAGCTTCCTCATTTTCGTCATGGCCGCGCTGCAGATTATCTTCTTCTCGTGGATTTTCGGCATCGAACGGGGCAGGAAAGAGGCGCATAACGGCGCGCTGATCCGGATACCCGACGTCATGTGGTTCGTCATGCGCTATGTCGCCCCGCCGTACCTGATCGTCGTCTTCATCGGTTTCTGCGTCCAGAATATGAAGAGTTCGGCGCAGCTGATCGCCGCCAGCACCGCGGCGAAACTCGCTCTCGGATTGATCGCGTTGACTACGGCGGCCTTGCTCGCCGGGGTGCGCATCGGCGAGAAGCGCTGGAGGGCGGCCGGACTCGACATCGACGACAAGATACCCCTCGATTAACAAGGAGAAAACAATGACCGCCGGAGGATGGATCTTCATGTTCGTATCGCTCGGAATCGTGTGGGGGCTTGCCGTGTGGTGTTACCGCAGGGTGTTCGTGTCCCATAGGACTTCGGGCAATCAACTCGATGACGGCTCGTAGAGGCGCCGGCCGGCGGCCGCGCGGAAGCGCCATGTCCCGCGGCGCCGTCAGGGGGAAACACATGCACCACAGGACCGGCCCCCTCGAATCACAACAGGACGATTTCGAGCGTTTCCGCAACCTTTCGTACGAGCTGCTCATGTATTCGACCCGGGGACTCCTGAGAAAGGATTTTCTCCCCGCAGTCGCGGAGAAAATCAGGGAGCACGCCGATTGCGATGCCGTGGAAGTCTGGGTCAAGGAGGGATCGGATAAACACTTTCGATGTTCCGTCGCCCGCTCGCGCCGCACTCCCTTGGAATTCGTTCTGATACCTTGTTCTCTAGGCGAAGAGAAGAATCAGGCGCCCCCCGGAGGCCGCGGATTACACATGGAACGGGTATGTTCGTCCGTCATCATGAGCAGGAGAGGCGAGCTGTATCCCCACCTCACCGAGCGCGGCAGTTACTGGACGGACGGCTCCGGCGATTCGACGCAGTCAAACGGAGTTGCCGGCGCGAACCGCTTGCCTCCAGACGCGGACGGCTCTCAGGCGGGCACGGGTGGAGCCGATAGCTATCGGAGCATCGCGATCATTCCCGTCCGGCTCGAAGAAGAATGCATCGGACTCCTGCAGCTCAAGAGCTCGCAGCCGGGTGTTTTCTCCGCCCATGACATACATTTCTACGAGGAGATATCGGCGATTCTGGGAGTCGCGCTCTCCCACCAGTACGCGAGGATCGAGCTGAGGGAGCGGATCAAAGAGATCACGTGCCTCTACGAAATTGCTCGGGTCATGGCGCAGCCGGGCATATCGTTCGCCGGTGTCGTGCAGAGCATCGCCGACCTTCTTCCTCCCGCATGGCTCTATCCGGAAATCGCCTGCGCGCGCATCGTGCTGAACGGCGACTCATACACGACGAACGGGTACCGCGAATCGCCGCATCGCCTGGTATCCGATATCGTCGTCGACAAGGAGAAGGTCGGATTCGTGGAAGTCGCGTATCTGGAACATAAGATCGACCTGGATGAAGGGCCGTTTCTTGTGGAAGAGCGTAGTCTCATCGACAATGTTGCGCGGGAAGTGGCCGGGTTCTACGAATGGACGCAGGCGGAGAAGGCGAAAGCGTCGCTCGAAGACCAGCTCCGGCATGCCGACCGGCTCGCCACGATCGGCCAGCTCGCCGCCGGCGTGGCGCACGAGCTCAACGAGCCCCTGGGCAATATCCTGGGCTTCGCGCAGCTCGCGAAGAAAGTCCCGGAGCTGCCCGTCCATGCGGCGAAGTATCTGCACAACATCGAAACCGCCTCGCTCAACGCCAGAAACATCATAAAAAAACTCATGGCATTCGCGCGCCAGCTGCCGCCCAAGAAGGTGCGCGTGGACCTGAATGCCGTGCTCTCGGAGAGCATATCCTTTTTCGAGGGACGGTGCGCGAAGGCCGGGATTCATCTCGAGCGGCGGCTCTCCGGCGACCTGCCGCCGGTCACGGTCGATCCCGGACAGATCATTCAAGTGCTCGTGAATCTCGTCGTCAACGCGATCCAAGCCATGCCCGGAGGCGGAACTCTTACCATAGAAACGGGCGCCGTGGAAAAGGGAGTGTGTCTTTCCATCGAAGATACGGGAACCGGGGATCGAAATTCGTCGTCTGCCTGCCGCTCGCGGATGCGGCAAAGCCGGCCGGGGGAACGGAATGAAACACGACGCGGAGAAAGAACGCATACTCATCGTGGACGATTCCCCGGAAACGCTCGAGCTTCTGGAGCGAAACCTGAAATCCGAGGGTTATGACGTATTCACCGCCGCCGGCGTTTCCGAAGCCATCGCACTCCTCGACGAAACGCATGCCGATCTCGTCATCACCGATTACAAGATGCCGAAGAGCTCCGGGATGGATCTCATCAGGTATGTCCGCGAGAATCTCAGGAACACCGAAGTGATGATGATCACCGGGTATGCGACCGTCGAAGGCGCCGTGGAGGCGATCAAAGCCGGCGCGGAGGAGTACCTCACAAAGCCGTTCACGGACGAGGAACTCTTCGCGGCGGTGCGGACCGCCCTGGAGAAACTGAAGCTGCGGATCGCCGGCCAGGACCGGATTCCGGAATCCATCAAATCGCGCTACGGCCTCCTCGGCGAGTCGGACGCCATGAGGCAGGTGTACGGCGCCATCGCCAAGGCGGCATTGACTCCCGCGACGGTGCTCATCACCGGGCAGAGCGGCACGGGCAAGGAGCTCGTCGCGCGGGCAATCCACTACAGCAGCAAGCGCGCCTCCGCACCGTTCGTTCCGGTGAACTGCGGGGGCATCCCCGAGAGTCTTCTGGAGAGCGAACTCTTCGGATACGTCAAGGGAGCGTTCACCGGAGCCATCGAATCCCGCGCCGGTTTCTTTCAGACGGCGGACGGAGGCACTATTTTTTTGGACGAGGTCAGCGAAACGAGCCTCGCCATGCAAGTCAAGCTCCTCAGGGTTCTGCAGGAAAAGGAAATCTGCATGGTGGGCTCCACGCAGCCGCGCAAGGTCAACGTGCGCATCCTCGCTGCGACGAACAAGGATCTTCTGGGCCTCGTGAAGAAAGGGAGCTTTCGGGAAGACTTGTTCTACCGCCTGAATGTCATCGAAATCGCCATTCCCCGTTTGCGCGACCGGGCGGAGGACATCATCCTTCTCGTCAGACATTTTGCCCGGAAATTTGCGGCTGAAGTGGAGAAATCCGAGCCGCGGTTCTCCGACAAGGCCCTCTCGATTCTCAGAAACTACGCATGGCCGGGCAACGTGCGCGAGCTCGAGAACGTGATTCATAGTCTCGTCGTCATGACCGACTCCGATACGATCGACGTGCCCGACCTGCCGGACCTCATGCGCTATACCGGCGCTCGGGAGGACGGGCTGCACCGCACGCTGGACGAAGTGGAAGCGTTGCATATCCGCAACGTACTCGCGTCCGTGGGCGGCAACAAGACCCGGGCCGCGGAGATCCTCGGGATCGACCGGAAGACTCTTCGCGAGAAAATGAAACGGTTGCAGACCGGACCGTTGTAATAGTTTCCGCTCGTGAACCAAGCAACCACCACCTGCGCGCTAACGGGTAATATTTCCCCACTGGGGAGATATTCCCCGGTAGGGATCCTGGCCGGTGACTTTTTCCATACTCCTTGATAACCACTTCATCCGCCGATGATGTCTTGTAACAAGCTGTAATAATATCAGTTAGCAAAGTGCTGCCGTCGCGTCCTCCCTGCTCCAGGCCGCCTTTCATAATACTCATTGCTGGCACAAGGATTGATGTATATCAACACTGCCGGGCCTGACCAGGAGCGGCTATGGAGGATTTCCGTATGCAGGCCGGCAGGTATAACCATCGAGAGACAGACCCCCTTCCATGAGTGCGGGTAGAAAAACCTCAATCGCCAAGGAAACGAACCGATGACTCGAAATCCCTCCGAGTTTGGGAACGGCCGCGGGAAGCAATCGCCCGGCGGGCGCGAAGACGGAAAGCAGCGCGCGAGAAATTGCCGGGAGTTCAAAGGATTGTGCATCAACTGCGCAAAGCGCGAGACCTGTCTTCTCCCGGAGTGCGAGGGAGGCGTATGGCATTGCGAGCAATACGTGGAAGAAGGACGAACGTCGTAACACCTGAATCAATGAACGGGAAGGACATGAAAACGGAAAAATCTGAAGCCCCTCATGCAAACGTCGGCGGAGACGAAGAGGGCATCATCGCCCGCATCGAGCGCGTGCAGGCGACCTATGGCTATCTTCCGCAAGACAAGCTGAAAATGATCGCCGAAGAGACGGGGCGCTCGCTCGTCGACATATACGGCGTTGCGACATTCTACAAGGCGTTCAGCCTCAAACCGCGGGGCAAGCACCTCATCTCCGTGTGTCTGGGAACTGCCTGCCATGTGCATGGCGGACCTCGGATCGCGGAAACATTCCAGCAGGAACTGGGCATACGCTCAGGCGAGACGACGCCCGACAGGGAGTTTTCTCTGGAGACGGTGAACTGTCTGGGAGCGTGCGCTCTGGGCCCCGTGGCGGTGGCGGATGGGCATTATTTTTCCAAAGTCAGGACGTCGCAGGTGAAGGACATCATACAGAAGACAAAGAAAGGGCTCGACCTGATCGAAGTCGAAACGGATGCGAGGGTATTCCCGGTGGAAGTGAGCTGCGCGAGGTGCAACCACAGCCTCATGGATCCGCGTCACGTGCTCGACGGCCGGCCTGCCATCAGAGTGACCGTGTCGTTCGGCACCAAACACGGCTGGCTGGCTCTCTCGAGCCTGTACGGAAGCTTCCGGGTGGTTTCCGAATATGCGATTCCCGCCGACGAAATCGTGCATATGTTCTGCCCGCATTGCCATGCGGAACTCATCGGCGGAGGCAAGTGCAGCGAATGCGGCGCCCACATGGTGCCCATGATCGTTCGCGGCGGCGGCGTCGTTCAGATTTGCGCGCGCCGCGGATGCCGAGGCCACATGCTGGACACGGGCGGCGTGCCGCTGGGGTAGTACCGGAGTACAAACGTGCTTCTTCGAGCATTTCAGAGAAAGGTGTAGCGGTGAGCAAACTTTCAACAGTGTCGGAGTTCATCGAGTTTCGCAGGCGCATCCAAGGCGATACCAGGCTCCAGTACGACATGCCGACCCTGGTCGTGTGCGCCGGAACGGGCGGGCAGGCAAGCGGCTCGAACGACATCCTGCGCATCATCAAGCGATACATTCTCGATCGAAGACTCCAGACGAAAATCAAACTGCGCGTGACGGGCTGTCAGGGATTCTGCGAAATGGATCCGTTCATCGTCGTCGAACCCGGCCGCCATCTGTACCCAAAGCTCAAGATGGAAGACGTTCCGCGGGTGATCGATGCGGCCGTGGGCGGTTTCGTCGACGAGAGTCTCATTTACCGGGATCCCTCGGAGAAGAAACTGTACCAAAACCAGGATGACATTCCCTTCTTCAAGAAACAGAAGCGCCTGATTCTGGGGAACAATCAGAGGCTGGATCCCATACGCATCTTCAATTATATGGAGATCGACGGATATGCGGCCACGGAGAAGGTGTTGTCGAATATCGATCCCGGATGGATCGTCGAGGAAGTAAAGAAATCGGGACTGCGGGGGCGCGGGGGGGCCGGATTCCCGACCGGCAGGAAGTGGGAGCTCGCCCGGGCGTCGGGAAACGGCACGGGGCAGAAGTATATCGTCTGCAACGCGGACGAAGGAGATCCCGGCGCCTACATGGACCGGAGCCTGCTGGAAGGCAATCCGCATGCAATCATAGAGGGCCTCCTGATCGGCGGCATCGCCATCGGCGCCGCGCAGGGCATCATCTATGTGCGAAGCGAATATCCCATTGCGATCAAACACACCATCATCGCCCTTCGCCAGGCGCGCGACCTGGGTCTTTTGGGCGCGGACATTCTCGGCACCGGCATCGACTTCGACATCAGGATCGTACGAGGCGCGGGCGCATTCGTGTGCGGCGAGGAAACGGCGCTCATCAGGTCGGTGGAAGGGTTCACGGGAGAGCCGCGGCAGCGGCCGCCGTATCCGATCGAACGGGGAATCGGCGGGAATCCGACCTGCATCAACAACGTCGAAACGCTGGCCAACATCCCGTTGATCATCAATCACGGCGCCGAGGCCTATGCCAGAGTCGGCGTTCCGGGAAACACGGGAACCAAGATATTTTCGCTGGTCGGCAAGATCGCAAATACGGGACTCGTCGAGGTCCCGCTGGGCATCAAGATATCGGAAGTCGTCTACGACATCGGCGGCGGGGCGAGCGGCCGCGCGAAAATAAAAGCCGTCCAGACAGGGGGGCCGTCGGGAGGATGCATCCCCGCCCGCATGTTCGACCTGCCCATCGATTACGACAGCCTGGTGAAGGCGGGATCCATCATGGGTTCGGGCGGCATGATCGTCATGGACGAGAATACATGCATGGTGGACGTCGCCAGGTACTTCATGCGTTTCCTCAAGGACGAGTCGTGCGGAAAATGCTTTACGTGCCGCAAGGGCACACAGCGCATGTTCGAGATACTCGACGACGTCTCCACGGGCAAGGCGAAAATGGAGGATCTGCAGCTCCTCGAGGACCTGGCCCACGTCGTGAGAGACACGTCGATGTGCGGCCTGGGGCAATCGGCGCCGAATCCGGTGCTCAGCACGCTGCGGTATTTCCGCGAGGAGTATGAACGCCACATCCGCGACAAGCGGTGCGACGCGTTCGTATGCAAGGATCTTGTGGGCGCCCCGTGCCAGTCCGCGTGTCCCCTGGGGACCGAGGCATGGCGCTATGTCGCCCATATCGGCCGCGGAGAATACGAAGAAGCCTACCGCGCCATCCGGGAACCCAATCCGTTTCCCTCGGTGTGCGCGCGCGTTTGCCACCATCCGTGCGAGTCGAAATGCCGCGCCGGCGCCACGGGCGGCGACGCGGTCGCCATACGGGCCTTGAAGCGTTTCGTCACGGACCGGATGGAGCCGTCGTCGTTCAAGCCGAAGCGGGAGAAATGGTCCGGCAAGGCCGTTCCGAAGGTCGCGATCATCGGCGCCGGGCCGGCGGGATTGACCGCGGCGCATTACCTCTCCCTCAAGGGAGCCGCGGTGACGGTCTTCGAAGCGGAAAAGGCGCCGGGCGGCATGCTCACCTGCGCCATACCGTCGTACCGCCTGCCCCGCGAGACGATCGAGAAAGAAATCGACGCATTGCTCAATGAAAATATCACGCTCACGTGCGGCGCCGCCCTCGGACGGGACGTGACCATAGACGGGTTGTTCGAGGAGGGCTATGAAGCGGTGCTCATTTCCATCGGCGCGCACAAGAGCAAGCCGCTCAAACTGGAAAACGAGTATGTGGAAGGAGTGTTCGCCTCCATCGATTTCCTGAAGG
>JACQXT010000058.1 GCA_016208665.1 Chitinivibrionia bacterium
CATGGCTGGATCGACCATCGCCGTGCTCCCCGTTTTGCTCTTGTTTATTGTGCTTCAGCGCCAGATTGTCAGCGGCGTCACCGCCGGTGCCGTAAAGCAGTAATCGCACCCACCGTCACCGACAACGGCGGATCACTCAGGCGGGGAGATTGGTTTCTCCAGATTTCTTCACGGTCACTACCCGTTGCGGGAATGGAATCTCTATCCCTTCGTTTCGGAACCGCGCCAGAATCCCCTCTCGCAACTCAGACTCCACCGCGAATGCTTCCGCTACGTCGGCCACCGCACATCGCATAGATACGTTAAGACTGCTGTCACCGAATCCAAGGAAGAAGAAGAGGGGCGCGGGATCTTTGAGAACCCTTGGATGACGCTCGGCCTCGGAAAGCATTGCCCGCCGAACTCGCTCAATATCCGAGTCATAACCGACGCCTACCTCCACGGTAAAACGCACGAGCGGTTCGGGATAAGTCAGGTTGTGAACTGTGGACTTCATCAACTCGGCATTTGGGATAATAATAAGCGTATTGTCGAACGTCAGGAACTTCGTGGAGCGAATCCCTATCTGCTGTACGATGCATACGGCGCCGTCACCAAGACGCAGCCGGTCCCCCACTCGAAACGGGCGGTCGATCATGATAACAAAGCCACCGATCATGTTGGCGATTGTTTCCTGCGCCGCCAGGGCAATGGCCAGCGACCCCACTCCCAGCACGGCAATCAGGCCCTTGATGTCGATCTCAAAGTGCTCCAGGACAATCAAGGCGCCGAGAAGGTACACGACGATGGTGACGACGCGATCGAATAACGGCACGAACTCATCGCTGACCCGAGAATCTCCTTTTGCCAGTACATTCTTGCCATACCACTCCAACGCGGCAGTGACTTCACGCACTACGAGCTTGGATACCAGGAATACTGCGAGCACATAAATGACATTGTCGATGTAACGGAAATATCGCTCGGCTGTCTCCGGGGAACGAGCTTCGAGAAAGTCGAACAGTACGTTGACTCCGGCCAATATGAGTAGAGCAACAGACGCACCCCGACTGCCGCCACGGCAGTCAGCAACAGAAACGCCCCGACGCCGATAATGGTCCGGTATCCCTCCGATACCGGGATCTCGTTGACAATCTCTTCCATAGTCGTGCTATCTTAGTATGAATTCGATCCCTGCCGTCTCAAAGCGCGCCCGCACGGCAATAGTGTCGGGACTTGTCGCCACTGTTTCGGCGTAGCGTAACGGCATCAGCGAGCCGCGTCCAGGCTGTCCGTCGCCGTCGCTGTCGACAAATCCCGATAATAGGTACTTCCCGGCCGGTAGGGCGATAGAGAACATCCCCGAATCGCTGACCGTGACAATCTCCTGTTTCCCTTCGACGCGGCGAAAAGTCAGTTGAACCGGATCGTGCTCTCGGCCCGGAACGGCTACTTCCACCGTGCCTGATACCGATCCGAGGGAATCTGTCGAGATGGTACGAATATCGAACGCCCGCAGCGAATCGCCGAGCGCATTCCCGGTTAAGTCACGCACCTCGAACTCCGTCACCTCCATGCGATAGCGCGCGCCGCCGAAGAGACTGTCGGCCTCTATTCGCAGCGTCAGCGGATCTTGCCAGCGGCACCGAATCGGCACCAGTTGCTTGTCTGGTTGTTGTTTGAGGGTAAACGTCTCTGAAGTAAGTGCGCTAGTGTCTATGGGCTCGGAAAAAGATGCCTCAATCACGACTTCATCGGCCATACGCGGGCTGGCGTCTGGACTGAATCTGAGTAATTGTGGAGGGGTCTTGTCCTCTCCGGGTGATACTGTAACGTTGTGGAAACCGATGGCTTCACGTGTTGAATCGAAGGTTATAAGCAGACGATAACTTCCAGCCGGGAGCAAACCGGCATAGCACGAAAAAGCGGTTCCACGGTCGCTTTCCGCCGACACGGCAACGGCCGATTTCGACCAGTTACTGTCCGTACTTGATACAAGGCTGATCTGGTCGGGATGCGCCCGTATTTGTGACACGTCGACCTCCTTCGACAGCCTCACTTTCAGGATGCCGTCTGGAGTGTACGACGCTCCAATAATTTCCGGGGTGGTCGTATCACGGGCGGCCAGTGTCAGACTCAGCGCACTTAAATCAAGTTGCCCGCCGATCGCCACCGGCCGGTCCGAAAGGCCAAACGCCTCGGCCACGGGATTGAGCCGTTCATTGTGATCCCGGTCGTCAAAGGCGACCAGCAGCATCGCTTCATTTGGAAGGAACCCGAATGAGAATCGGCCCTCAGCATTGGACTGGCTGATGTAGTCAGCGTAAATCGAGTCGAATGGAAGCGAATCAGCCGACGGTGTGCTGCGGTACAACCCCACCGTGGCTCCGGTCTTGGATTTGCCGGACTGGTCGAATACCAGACCGCCGATGGCTCCCCCCGCTATGGTCGGACCGGTAGAGAAGGCGATCACCAGGCTGCTGTCCATCTTGTTTCCTCGCAAATCGACGATGTCCGCCGCCGTTGAAATAATGTAAGTCTGGTTGGCTTGGAAGCTGTCCGCCAAAGAAACGACGACTCGATCCGATTTCCAGGAGACCTCGGGTTCGGTCTGCGGACGGGGCGAAATGAACAGGCCCTTTCCCTTAAGAGGCGGCACTACCGGCTCAGAAAAGTACAGCGTCACGTCGCGTCCGATTGGTGCTTGAATCGCCCCGTTGGCGGGAACTGATCCGGCCAGGAATGGTCCCTGCTTGTCCTCCGGACCACCGGGGGGCGGCGCCACTTCGGCACAGGTAAGCAACCATGTGGCAATTGCTACTGTTTCAAGTAGACCAGCGCTGAATCGAACTCCCTCAGCCGATAATAGACCCAGCCGTACGAGTCGAGAAACGCCGCATTGGTCGGTTCCTGCGCCACCGCCCGTTCAATAAGTTCCTTGGCATATTCAAGGCGTTGCCCACGTTCAGCCAAAAGATAACCGAGGAAATTCAACCCGGCGGCATCGTTAGGGGCCGCCTTCAATAGTCGTTCCAATACTGGAATCGACTCATCGCCACGACCGGAGCGTTCCAGCACCGACGCCAAGGCCATCAACAGACGCACGGTGCCGAGAGAATCAGTGACCTTCAGTAAACCACTCTGATACAGGGAGACCTCGCCATCGACCTGGCCCAGTCGATTCATAGCGTACCCCAGGTCGAGATAGGCATCGGAAACGCTATCGGCCAGGCTCAGAGCTTTCTGGAACTGCTCTCGGGCTGTGCTGTAATCCTCTCGTTGTGCCGCAATCCGCCCCAGGTAGGCATGATTAACGGGATCTTCGTCACCACCTTCAACCAGGCTGGTCAGAATCGAGTCCGCAAGTGTCAGCGAATCCAGCACATAGTAGATCAGCGCCAGCCGACGACATCCCGCGCGCTCCATTGGCGCGGTCCGCACTACCGCCTGTGCATGAGGTAATGCCAGATCGAAGGAATCGGTGGCAACATAGTAACTGGTCAGCAGGCGATTGAGAATCAGATTGTCTGGGGCAAAGGTGTGCGCCGTCTTGAACATGAGAATGGCCGAATCCGGTATCTGCCGCTGCTCATATAGCTCCCCCATCCGGACGTAGGCCATGAGATTCTCCCCATCGGGACGCAGGGACAGGGCTTCTCGCACCGCCTGTTGAGCCTCCAGAAACCGACCCTGGCGTGCATGAAGCTCTCCAAGCTCGTACCACACACCGTAATCGTCCGGGCGCAACCTAGAGAGGTTCTCGTACGCCCAAATGGCCGAATCGGCGCTCCCCTGCTGCTGATAAAACGAAGCCAGAAAGGCATAGGGCGTGGTCTGCAAACTGTCGGATGTCACTGATAGCCGATAGTAGAAAGCGGCTGAGTCGGCATCGTCCAGCTCCCGAAAACAGGAGGCTCGCAGTCTTTGAACCTGACCGTCTTCGGGGGTTATCACGCGCAGGGCTTCGACTACGTCGGCAAACATCCCCAGCCGATACAACATCATGGCAAATGAGAACCGAATTTCATGTGAATTCGGATGATATTGAAGCGCCCGCTTGTATTGCTCGGCGGCGGCGGCGTATTCGCCATTGGCCTCGAGTATGGTTCCATTGACGAAGAAGCCGAAGGCCACCGGGTGAACGGAATCGTCGGGTCGATTAGACGGAATTGAAGACCCGGAGCCGGATCGACTGTTTACCGACTTGGGTGTCCCGACGGATACCTCCGATGTCCTCAATCCTGTTCCGGCGTTGTGTGTGCCACCACAGCCCACAACCAGGACAAACACCCAGGCCAGCCCCAGCAATGTTAGACTATGTCGAGAGATGTTCATTATTATCCTGTACAC
>JACQXT010000229.1 GCA_016208665.1 Chitinivibrionia bacterium
GCCGGGCTCCGTGTCCTTCCTGATATCATCGTACACCCAGATGCCCGGATGCTCCTCGAACACCGGGGCGGCAAAATCGCGATAGGTCGCATTATCGGGGTGCAGATCCGGAATATGACAGGTCTGGCAGGCAATCCGTTCCATATGATGATTGAGATGAGCCGCGCGGTCGGGATCGGCCTGGTGAGGCTCCGAGCCGTGGCAGTTGCTGCAGGAAACCTCGACGTCCGGCAGATCGTTCGCCATCATCGTCGTCGTGTGCGTCCCCTTGGCGATGTAATGGCCCTCGGTCGTGTGGCATTCGATGCAGTCGAGGCCGGCGGCGGCGTGAACGTCCCACGCCGGAGTGTATGGAGTGCCCCGCTTGCTGCCGGGATGCTTGACGCGCGGCCGTTCAAGGCCGGCGTTGACGAGGCTCTCATGAAAGGACGGCGCGCCGTCCTCGATGTAGATGTCGCCTCCCATGTTGTGCTGGTGGCACCTGAGGCACGCAGCGGCGACAGGCTTCGTCGCCGACATCGCGGCCCGCATCGAGCGGTCCTGGTCCCAGTACCACCGTCCCGCGGGGTCCTGAATGACCTGCTTGCGGTTCATGTCGTAGGCGACCGCGTGACAGATGAGGCAATCGATCGCTTCCTTCTCTTCCCGGGTCGTCCTATAGCCGGGCATCATCTCCCCCAGAGGGGCCGTCGGCTGTCCGCCGATGTGACATTGGCCGCACCCTTCGGACAGAGTATCTCCGTTTGCGAGAACAGCGGGCGCGGCCCACGCGGTCATGGCGAACGAACCGGGCTTGGGACAAGGCCGGTTTATCTTTCCCATCATGAAATTGTCCGCGAGCTTTCCATTGAATCCGTAGACGTTGGGATGCTCCGACGAGTAGAAGCGGTAGTGAACGGAGGTCGTGACATTGCTCATGAGATCCACCGAGCGGCTCTTGCCCGTCGTTGCGTCGGCGATCTCGATCTTCTCGTGGCAGGCGATGCACATTGCGGGGCCCTCGTATGACAGGACGCCCGCCTTCCGGAACTCCTCGATGTGCGGAAAATCCCGTTCGTACCTCCCGGCGATATCCGCCGCGATCCGCTCGAATGCTTCGGCGCTTACCGCTTCCGAGCGGAAACGCACGCCTGCCGGGCGGCCCGCCGGAGGCATCATGAGATTGATGATATCGGACCAGAAGACGAATGCCGCCGCCAGCACGAGCACGAGTATAGCCACGGAGATCTGCAATGCTTTCACGTACTTCAGCGCTCCTTTCTCTATGCTTCTATAAAGATAGGAATCTAACCATTATCGGCGGAAAAAGCAAGACGTTGCCGGCATCGGCCGGGCGGCGGCGAAGCCTGGGAACATAGCAAAAACCGCTAGGCGATTTTCATGATTTCAACTATGTACTCGCTCGGCGGGATGTGATTAGATTCAAGCCGTTAGCGGCATCAGCAAAACCGTTGACACGCCGAAGATATATTGTTATATTTTTGACGATACTCTGTGACGCGCCTCACGGCCGCACGCTGCAGGAGCTCGGGCATGATCTATAAGGTAATCGCCAAGAGCCAATTCAAGAAGCTGGTGCAGGGCCTGGTCCGGGAGAATCAGACGATCGCTCCCAAGATGGTCGACCGGGACAGGAACGGCAAGCCTCTGTACCAGTTCAAGCAGGTCCATTCCTACGAGGAAATGGATCTCGACTACACCGTTACCTATTCGTCCGTCAAAAACTTCTTCCTGCCGTATCGCGAAGAGCTGTCGCGATTCTCTTTCGAAGACGCCGACTGGGAACAGAAGATAGAGTACCGGGTGAATCCGCGGGTGATTATCGGGCTCCGTCCGTGCGACATCAACGCCCTGGCGATCCTGGACAAGGTGTTCATCGAGGGCCCGTATCCGTCCCCCTACTATATCGCGCGCCGCAGAAACACGTTTCTCATCGGCATGGACCACATGCCCCTGGACGATTGCTTCTGCGAGTCGCTCAACCAGCACGCCCTGCGGGACGGATGCAACCTCTTCTGCTCGGATATCGGCGACAGCTACTATCTCTCGATCAATTCATCCAAGGCCTTCGGGTTCCTCAAGAACTTCAAGACAAGCGATCCCACCGAACGGGACAACGCCACATACATAGAGAGGCGCAAGCTCATCAAACGGAGTTTCAAAACCAAGGTGCAGGTGTCGGGGCTGCCGAGCTTTTTGGACATCGAGTTCAAATCGCCGATGTGGGACAAGTGGGGGAATAAGTGCTTGAGCTGCGGCACCTGCGCCATGGTATGCCCGACCTGCTACTGCTACGGCGTCGAAGAAGAGATCGACGTCAATCTCGCGGCGAGCAGGAAGGAACGCTTCCTGTATTCCTGCAATGCGATCGACTTCGCCCAGGTCGCCGGCGGCCATAATTTCAGGCCCGACAAGGGCCAGCGCCTCAAGTACCGCTTCTATCATCATTACCGCGGATTCGCCGAAAACGCGGACGAGCAGATTTGCGTGGGCTGCAACAGGTGCGGCAGGGCCTGTCTGGCGGGGATCAATCCCAAGGACGTTATCAACGATCTTCGAATGGAGACCGGAGAATGAGCCCGGAATTCAGAATACCCAAGCAGGACATCAATAACGAGCCGTTCATGACGAGCCCCCCGCTCTATAACCGCAAGACGATCGTCATGCGCACCGACAAGGTGTACAAGTGCGAGATCATCAACATCA
This sequence comes from Chitinivibrionia bacterium, assembly GCA_016208665.1. Lineage (GTDB taxonomy): Bacteria > Krumholzibacteriota > Krumholzibacteriia > WVZY01 > WVZY01 > JACQXT01. The sequence goes on from JACQXT010000229.1 coordinate 2,707, forward strand.
TCGAGCTCACGTCCATGGAGAAACTGTTCCATCTGAAGATCCTGGATCCCGAAGAGCGGCGGATCTTCTTCTTCAGACCGGGGCAGTTCGTGATGCTGGAAGTGCCCGGATACGGAGAGTTCCCCATATCCATTTCGAGCTCGACGGGCAACAAGGATTTCATCGAGCTGTGCATCAGGAAGGCGGGACGCGCGACGAACATCATACACCGGGCTCGCACCGGAGCCCGCGTCGGCATACGCGGACCGTTCGGGACGTCGTTCCCCATGGAAGAGATGAAGGGACACAACGTCCTGCTCATCGCCGGCGGGCTCGGTCTCGCGCCGCTCCGCGCGCCGATCTTCTGGGTGAACGAGCACCGCGACGAATACAAGGACGTTCACATCCTCTACGGCACGAAAGATCCGTCTCAGATGCTGTTTACGTACCAGTATGAGGAATGGCAACGGGTCAATCATATCAATCTGATGACCATCGTGGAAAAACCGGATGCCGCCTGGAAGGGCCCGGCCGGCCTGATAACGGAATTGTTCAAACACATCACGATAGAGCCGCATCATACGTACGCGATCATTTGCGGCCCGCCGGTCATGTTCAAGTTCGTGTGCAGCCATCTGGATTCGCTCGGCATCCCCATGAACCGCATGTTCGTGTCCCTCGAACGGCGGATGCACTGCGGCATGGGCAAGTGCTGCCGGTGCATGGTCGGCTCCACGTTTACGTGCGTCGAGGGGCCGGTGTTCGATTACTGGTCCGTGATGAACCTGAAGGAAGCGATTTGAAATACCTGGGCATTGCATTGCAAAAGCCGAAGATCGGCGTATTCGATTTCACCTGCTGCGAGGGGTGCGAGCTCCAGCTTGCCAACAAAGAGGAAACGCTCGCCGATTTTCTTGCGCTGCTGGACGTGGTGAATTTCAGGGAAGTGTCTTCGGACAGAAGCGACGACTACGACATCGCCCTCGTCGAGGGCGCCGTCTCCCGGGACGATGAGATCGAACGTCTCAAAAAAATCCGGGCCCGGGCGAAGATACTCGTGGCGTTCGGCACCTGCGCCTGTTTCGGCGGCGTCAATACCATAAAGAATAAGTTCCCTCTCAAGGATGTCGTCGCGGAAGTGTACGGGACGCGCCGCGTGGAAACATCCGCGGTCAGGAAGATCGCCGATATCGTGAAGGTCGATCTCGAGATTCCCGGATGCCCCGTTTCCAAGAGCGAAGTCGAGAGGATCGTCGTCGATCTCGTAACCGGGGCCGGGGTCAGGATGCCGCAACATCCCGTGTGCCTCGAGTGCAAGCAACTGCTCAATACCTGCGTCATGGATCTCGGTGTGCTGTGCCTCGGCCCGGTGACCCGGGCCGGCTGCGGCGCCCCCTGCCCCACCGGCAAAACAGGCTGTCTCGGGTGCAGGGGCCCCGCGCC
>JACQXT010000219.1 GCA_016208665.1 Chitinivibrionia bacterium
AGGAAGCTGTGGGAGAAGGATTGGACAGATCTCCCCCGGTGTCGATGACGCTGGCCCTCCAGAAGTACATCGTATTCGGTTTGAGCACCCCCGAAGGCACCACAATGGAAGTCAGATTGACCACATCGAGGGCACTCCTGAAAACCATCTTGTCTGCTCCAAAAGTATTGTCCGTACAGACCTCCCAGGTGGCCGAACGCTGAACATGGCCGTCGGGAGAGGGGAAATGGACGGTGATCGTCAGTGTTGGTGTAAGGGAGACATTAATTGCACCATCAGGCACCGGATTTGTGGGGTTGTAAATGGGGGGCAAGATGATCGTGACGGACGCGTTAAGAGACGTAGACACATTTCCCGATGCATCCTTTGCCCAGGCGTAGAGGGTCTTCTGGCCTGCAGTGATGACGGTGTAGGAAGTTGGGGCAATGACGGTCCAGCCCGGGGCGCCAGGATCCGGGGCGGTAGCCGATTCAGTGATGAGGTAGCCTGTGACGGCAATGTTGTCGGTGGCCGTAAAGGTTGTGATAGGGACCGCGACACCCTGGGTTATAGTCTGAACCTGCAACGTGGCAGGGATAACAAAGGCGGTAACTGTTGGCGGCGTAGTATCAGGAGGCGTTATCGTAACGGTCGCCGTCACAAGAACGTTGGACACGTTCCCTGCGGCATCCTTGGCCCAGGCGTAGAGGGTCTTGTTTCCGCCGCTACTGAAGGTGAAGCTTGTCGGGGCCACGGCGGCCCACTGGGCCAAGATGGGACTCGGGACCGCCGAGGTCTCCGTGACCATATATCCTGCTACTCCAGCCCCGCCGGCGTTATCTGCAGCCGTGAAGGTGGTGATTGGAACGGTCATCCCCGAAGGCTGGCCGAGCACGAATGCGGTCACCGTGGGTGGGATCGTGTCAGGGAGAGTGATTGTCACTGATGCGGAAGCCGGGGCGGACACGTTCCCTGCGGCATCTTTGGCCCATGCATAGAGGGTCTTGGCGCCTGCTGTGGCAAAAACAAAATCTACAGGGGCTGTTGCGGTCCAGCCTGCAGCACCTGCTGCGGGCGGCGCCGAAGACTCCGTTACCATATATCCTGTGACGCCCACCGCGTCCGTTGCCGTAAAGGTGGTGATGGAGACGGTGAGCGACGTTGCCGTGGCAGGGATCGTGAAGGCGGTTATCGTGGGCGGCGTTGTATCAGGCAACGTAATCGTCACCGTTGCGGAAGCCGACGCAGAGACGTTTCCTGCGGCATCCTTGGCCCAGGCGTAGAGGGTCTTGGCGCCTCCTGATGCGAAGGTGTAGCTTGTAGGCGGTGTTGCACTCCATCCGGCAGCGCCTGCGGCGGGAATTGCCGATGTCTCCGTTATGATGTAGCCTGTGACGGCGATGTTGTCAGAAGCGGTGAAAGTGGTGATACTCACGGCAAGGGAAGAACTTGTGGCGGGAATCACGAAGGCAGTTACCGTGGGAGGCGTCGTATCCCCGGCCGCGGCAGGAAAGCTTGTGGGATCCCCGGGGAAGGTTCTCGCATTGATCTCGACGATGTTCGAATATCCATCACCATCGGAATCAAGAGACTCAATTGCAGGAAAGCTGTACCCGGCATTCGAGTAGTCCAAAGCGTAATTATTAATGTTGTTCACTGACTGGCCAGGCGGTATGTGGCACAGGGTACAGTTGTTGAGAACCGTTGCCGTCGTTCCGTATGTGGTGTTGAAGGTGTTAAGGTAGGCCCTGAGGGCATGGCCTGAACCCGCTAGCCCCACGATCAGAACTAGACTCCACAAGAGTGTAATTATTTTTTACCCGCCGGCCGACCGGAACCGTGCCCCGGCCCTTCCTTGAATAGCAAAAGGCATACCAATGCCTCAAACAGCGCAAGTGTCCGCCAAAACAGGGGGATCGGCAGAGAGCGACTACAGGGATTGTTCTGTGAAACAAAAGAATTCAGGACTCATCTTGCAAGACAGGACAAAAAGGGCCTGAAATAGTCCCGAGAAGATAGCGTCCAGCATTAAATCCTTAAGAAAATCCGTTCCGTTCCGATAAGCAGGTGGTATACAAAAATGTGCGGCTTCCCTTTTTGAGCGTAAAGCTTGGGTTCCCGTTTCATCAGGGTAGGTTCACCATTTGGTTCACGGTTAGGTTCTGGATTAGGTTCACAAGAGCATCTTAAGTAAAAATTGAGGGGGTAGAGAAATGAAAAAACTATTTGCTTTGATGGTTGCGGTATTCTTTCTTTTTGGCTCCGTCACATTCCTCTATGCGGCAGGGACTACAGGCGAGGCAAAAGCGCTCGTGGACAAGGCCGCAGCATTCATGAAAGCCAACGGTAAAGAGAAGACCATAGCGGAGGTGACCAAGGCAAAGGGACAGTTAGACAAAGGGGACCTTTACGTTTTTGCCTATGACCTTACCGGAACAGTCATCGCGCATCCGAAAAATCCCAAGATCATCGGCAAGAATCTTTTGGAAGTCCCTGACAATGATGGCAAATTCTTCAGGAAGGATATTATGGAAGGCGCCAAGAAGAAAGGGTCCGGGTGGGTCGACTACAAGTACCTGAATCCGGACGCGAAGAAAGTCGAGGCCAAAACCACCTATTTTTCCAAGGTTGACGACATCATTCTCTGCGCAGGGGCCTATAAGTAGGGCGCCTATAAGCCCGGTCCCGCACTGAGGGCCCGGGAATGGAGGAAGAGATGAAAAGGTTGCTGATGAACCTGAAGATGTATAAGAAACTGCTTCTGTCCCCGGCGGTGGTTACAATCTTTCTTCTTATTTTCGGAGGAGTATCATACGTGGGACTTCATACCCAGAAGTCAGCGCTGAATGACATATTCAACAACAGGTTCAAAGGATATCAGGACAGTTCCAGGACGGTAAGCGATATCGCCAACGCCCATGCCAACGTCTACAAGGTCCTCAGTTGGTCAAGCGTCAATTTCGACGCAAAGAAGACCGAGGACCTCGCAAAGGAACAGTTGGCTGCTATTGACAGGACAATGGAATCCATAGGGAAGGCTCTGACCGCAGGCAATTTGACGAAGGATGAAAAGAAATACTACGGGGCTGCGGCGGAGCACGTGAAAGAGTACAAAGAGGCGGTAGCAAGGGTCCTCGATATGGCCACCGCTGATTTCAACCTTGCCACCACATTGATGAAGCTTGCAGACGACAAGTTCCAGGTCCTTAACAAGAACCTCCAGGAACTGCTGGAACTGGAGAATAGACTGAGCAGGGAGCGCTACAATTTCTCGTTGACCAGTTTCAACAGGGTCGTCATGATCTCCGTGGCGGTCCTCAGCATCGCCATCCTTCTTTCTCTCGGGGTGAGCATCTTCATGACCAGGCTCATTCTTTCCCCCATCAACAATACCGTCGCCGTGATTGAGGATATATCGAAGGGGGACCTCACCCGCAGAATCGACATTGCCTCGAAGGATGAAATAGGGGAGATGGGCAAACACTTCAACTCCTTCATAGATACCCTCCACGATACCATTACCCGGGTGGCCCAGGGGAGCACGAAGGTATCTGAGGCAGCAGTCACCCTCGACGGTGCCGCCGAGCAGATGGCTACCGGCGTGGAGCAGGCCGCTGCTCAGGTGAACTCCGTGGCAACGGCATCGGAGGAGATGTCCACCACCTCCTCGGAAATCGCCCAGAACTGCGTCATGGCCGCAAAGAGTTCGGAAAGGGCCAATAACGCGGCTAACACGGGAGAGGCCGTCATCCAGGAGACAGTTGCGGTGATGAACCGTATCAGTGAGCGGGTCACCCGGTCCGCAGGTATCATCAAGAGCCTCGGTGGTCGGTCTGATCAGATCGGCCAGGTAGTGGGTCTCATCAACGATATTGCCGACCAGACCAACCTCCTTGCTCTGAATGCCGCCATCGAAGCTGCCCGGGCCGGGGAACACGGCAGGGGATTCGCCGTCGTAGCCGACGAAGTAAAGAAACTCGCCGAACGGACCACCCAGGCCACCAAGGAGATCGGCCAGACCATCAACGCCATGCAGTCGGAGACAAAAGAAGCCGTCGCCTCCATGGAAGAGGGGGTGAAGGAGGTGGAGCACGGGACCCGGGAGACGACCAAGTCCGGAGACGCCCTCCAGGATATCCTGAAGCAGATCAACACCGTCGCCTCGGAGGTAAACCAGATTGCAGTCGCTTCAGAACAGCAGACAGCGACGACCAACGAGATCGCCTCCAATATTCAGCAAATCTCCGGTGTCATGCAGGAGACAGCGCAGCGGATACAGGACAACGCAGGGGCCGCATCGCAGATGGCATCGCTCTCAAAAGAATTGAAGGGTCTCGTGGAGCAGTTCCGGCTGTAACAATCAGGACTTAAACGGATTTCCGCAGGGTGCCCCGGATGCCCTGCGGAATGAATCGAATAGCACCCCCACATTAAGAAGGGACATATATCTGCCTTGCGCATGCACCCTGAAGGTGGTATCCTTTGAGGCGTTCGCTGCGGAAAGGTAAAAATGCCTCATAAGGAGATCCATGAATCAGCCCGGTAAACCGGCCCGCATCTTCTACGGCTGGTATATAGTGGCAGCCTCATTCACCATCCTCTTCTTCAACTCCGGCGCCCGATACGCCTTCGGTGTCATGTTCAAACCGATCATCAAGGAATTTGGCTGGAGCAGAGGGACGGTATCTCTCGTATTCTTCGTCAATATGATCATCTTTGCCCTGGCCCTCACCGTCGTCGGGAAGCTCTACGACCGGTACGGCCCCAAGTGGGTCATCATCGTTTCATCTATTTTTATTTCAGCGGGATTCA
>JACQXT010000220.1 GCA_016208665.1 Chitinivibrionia bacterium
CCGGCACCCGGTCGAGGCAACAATGCATGATATTTACACCGGCTCCTGGATCAACAGCAACTTCGCAATCTGGATCGGTCACCGCGAAGACAACAGGGCCTGGGATGCGCTCTCGGAGGCACGAGAGTCCCTGGTGCGGGCAGAAGCAAGGAATTCCGTCCCGCCCGATCGACTTGCCGGTGCGCGGGAAGAACTCTATATGGCCGAGGGCAGCGACTGGTGCTGGTGGTACGGGGACGACCATACGTCAGGGAACGACGAGGTCTTCGATGAGCTCTTCAGACGGCACCTGATGAACATCTACCACCTCATCGGAGAAAAGGTTCCGGAAAGTCTCTTTGAAAGCTTTCTCGAGAGCCCTGGCGGAGGACCGGCGCCGGATGAAGTCACGGCGTTGATCTCTCCGCGCATCGACGGACGGGTCAGCAGTTATTTCGAGTGGCTTGGTGCCACCTCCTATGAAATCCACCGTCGCGGTTCGACCATGCACCGCACGGATGTTCCCGTTTCATTGTTCCACTATGGGATCAGCACCGAAAGACTGTTTCTCCGGGTCGATTTCCGGGTCGGTTACCATGACCCGGTCCTGATCGGCGATGCCGTGCAAGTCCATGTCTCCAAACCCCGGCCTCTACGAATCGTCATCCCCATGATCTCGTCAGGCAGGAGCGCATTCATCGTTGACGAGGAGAATGGGTCACGGAATGATCTCCCCGACGGTACTGCGGTCATCGGTGAGATTCTCGAGGCCGGATTGCCGTGGCGCGACCTTGGCGCCAATCTCGGCGATCGGGTTCAGTTCCACCTCTCGCTCGAAAAGGCAGGCAACACGCTTGCCTCCTGGCCGATGACCGGATCTTTCACGGTCATCGTCCCGGACAAGGACTTCGAGCGCCGCATGTGGTCCGTCTAACCAGATAAAGAAACGCCTCGTCAGCAGAATCTGTGGGTTGATTCCAATTCCGGGAGATCGCCAAGTGTGTGATAGAGCGCGATTTCCAGCGTTCTGTAGGAGCGGAAACCATAGGCGCGTTTCATGACCAACTTCGCTTTGCCGTTGAACCCCTCTACGGCGCCGGAAGAAATCCGCCCTTTGGCCCGGAACCAGTTGAGCAGAAGCGGCCGATGAACACGGAGCATCTTGGCGACCTTCTTCATCGGCACCAGTTTCGAGCGCATAGCCCGAGTGCACCACTGATCGAGGAATCTTCCGGCCCATCCCGGTGTCTTGTAGCTCCAGAAGAACTGGAATTGCTCCCTGAGCAGGTAGGCGCGGATGGAGCGCAGGTTGAGCTTGAGCAGGTCGGCGAGCTTGTCCTGCTGTCCGTTGGTGAGGTTCTCCGGTCGTTTCAGCAGGCACCACCGCGCGTGCTTGAGGATCTGTATGCCCTTGGCCCGCAGAGCCGAGACCTCTCTCCTGCGGACTTCATCCACCGCCTTGTTCAGGTGCGACATGATGTGAAAGCGGTCGAGCACGTGCACCGCCAGGCCAGCCTTCTTGGCGATGACCTTCAAGTAGGGCTTCCACATGTCCGAGCATACGAACTTGAGCAACGCTGTGCGCTCCTTCCCGAGCCAGTGGAAGAATTGCAGGAGGGTCCTCGCCTTGCGCTCGTTACCCACCCAGAGCAGCCGGCGACAACCTTCGTCGATCTGGTAGACAAGCGTCAGGTACTTGTGCCCGCGCCACGCCATGATCTCATCGATCCCGATGCTCGTCAGTCCCGTCAGGTCAACGCGGGCGCGGCCCCATTCCACCGCCGCTTCCACGGCGCGGAACACCGTGTCCCAGCTGGTACGGAAGACCTCGGCGGTCTCTTTCCAGCTCAATCTTCGCGCCCACCGAGCGAGAAACCAGATGTAGCACGTGCACAACTGGTGCTTCCCCTCGGCCCAGGGAACGCGCTCGACCTTGATGCCGCAGCACGGGCAATCCACCCGTCGCATGGCGTAGATCAGCCACACCAGAATCCCCCACAGCGGCACGAAGGCGAACCGCCGCGGGGCAAGCGTGTCGTACCCCGGCCGCGGCGTGTCGCAACCCGAACACACCGCGTGCGTTCCGGACCGAGGACGAACATCCACCTCGAGTCCCAGGCCCTCCTCCACAGTCACCCATTTCACCGCCTCGTACACGAAACCCTTGACCGGGTGGACCCTCTTCAGGATAGTCTTGAGTTGCATCCCGACCCCTCCGTGGAAAGTGAAAGTCTCGCAACTCTCATCTTCCCAGAGGTGGCAACGGGATGCACTCCCTTACACAGCCTTGCCCTCAGTTACCCACAGATTCTGCGGAGGAACCAAAGAAACTACCTTCGAGGCACTGAATAAGTCTCCTGCGAGCGGGAGCAGTGCAGCCTTAAATGACCGATATGCTTCAATGCAATGTCCGATAAGATATATTATGTTAAATATACGATTGATATAGACGACAGTGCATGGGCATGGTTAATGCCATTAACTGGCTTTCAACACGGTGTTAATATCGAGAATAAACAATTAGCTAATGCTAATAATGCGTAAGATATATAAAGACGTATCTCATTGTATTTATGCGATATTACATCAGTGATAGCAAATCTCCAATTGATTCCGCAATTGACGGATGAGCAAAGCAAAACCCTCTCGTATCAGATAATGTCATTCTCTGATGAATTGCCAAGGCGATGATGTGGATCAAGTCGGACGCATGAGGACCGACTATCGTCCCGCCGATGATCCTGCCCGTGCCCTTCTCGAGGACGACCTTCACGAATCCGTCGGTTGTCCGGTCGATCCTGGCCTTGACATTATCCATGAGCGGAACGGATCCAGCGGTACAGGCAACCCCGGAATGTTCGGCTCTCTCCAAGGAGAGACCTACGGCGGCCACTTCAGGTGAGGTGAAGGTTGCCCACGGAATTGAGTGATACGGCACCGGCGGAAATGAACCACCGTTCGCCTTGCGTCCCGCGTATTCACCCATGTAGGAGGCGGCATGCGCCAGTAGCATTTTCCCGGTGACGTCTCCGGCAGCAAAAACGTGCGGTTGCGACGTACGCAGGTCATCTCCGACCTTGATCCCTCCGCGAGGGTCAAGGTCGATTCCTCCGGCCTCGCAATCAAGGCTTCCGGTCTCGAGAATCCTGCCGATCCCGACCAGGGCTTTGTCCGCCTCGACTGCCGTCCCTGAATCGAGCAATACGGTTACACCCGATCCGCCAGCGCGGGTCTCAATGCCTACAACTGAGCTCCCGGTGTGGACCGTCACCCCCATGCGTGCATAGGTTTTGCGGAATATCGCGTCGACGTCGGCATCTTCAGCGGGAAAAAGTCGCGGGGCAGCTTCGATGATCGTCACCGCAACGCCGAGCCTTGTGAAGATAAAGGCAAATTCGGCACCGACAGCACCACTTCCGATGATGGCGAGGCTTCTGGGGAGAGGATTGAGATACAGGGCTTCATCGCTGGTAATGATTGCGTTGCCATCGGACGGAGCACCGGGAAGTTCAGCGGGCCTCGATCCGGTGGCAATGATGATTCGCTCGCCCTCATGGACGACACGACCGCCCGCGCTGTCGATGACTTCGATTTCATGAGAGTTGATGAAGCGCGCGCTTCCCTTGGCGATTTCTACACCTTTCGCCTGGCATCGTGCAGCGATAGAGCGGGAAAGCCCCTGGACGAGCGCATTCTTATGCGCTACAACCTTCCCCCACTCGGCTGCTGAAACCACGGATGGTGCCCCTTTTTCGTACAATCTCGAACTTTTCGACAGAAAGAATTTCGTCGGGATGCACCCCCTGTTGGTGCAGGTGCCTCCGAGGGCGTCACGTTCGACGAGTAAGACGGATCCTGCGCCTGCCCCAACTGCCGAGAGCGCCGCCGCGGTTCCGGCAGGACCTCCCCCGATGACGATACATTGCTTAACCATTGTTGCCATCTCTCAATGTGATCATGGTTGCCTATTCCAAGCGATGTATATCTTAATAATTCATATATATCCAGATGTTGTCGATGTATAGCTGAGAACTGTCATGAATTTATGTCAATTATCATGTTTCCAGGTGCTGACTATCGTCGCGATCGACGAGTCCACCGCTCATGATCATTCTCAACGCTTGCTCCGTCGTGATGTCCGTGAACTGCACCTGGCTCTCTGTAGCCAGGAAGAAATGTCCGGTCGCGATGTTTGGCGAATTGGGGAGAAAAACGTGAAGCAGCTTTTCGCGATCACGGCCCTGACAGGCCATTTCACGCTCCCCGGTCACAAAACCGATTCGGTAGATACCCGTCTCGCCTGGATAACGCATCAGCACTACCTTGTGAAATTTATTTGAATCAACGGCGACGAGTTGGCGAAGAACCTGCTGAACGGAGCCATAGATACCGCGCACCACCGGAATTCGCCCGAGGACCTTCTCGAGAGAGTTGACGAAGGAGCGACCAATCAGATTGGCTCCCATGATCCCGACGAACTGTATGACAAGAAGGGTCAGCATGAGTCCGAGCCCGGGAACGGGGAATGGTAGCCACGCTTCAGGGCGATACTCTTTCGGCAGAATTGCCAGGACCCGGTCTATCCACCTCACCAGCGAAGCAAGGACGTACCAGGTCATCCAGAGAGGGACGATGACAAGCAGCCCGGTGATGAAGTGTCGCCGCGTGCGCTCGCGCAGGTGGCGGGATAGCCGCGTCACCCGGCCCGCCATGATATGGCCTCCAGTCTTTCTATGAAGGATCCACAGCGTGGTCGGGCACCGGTGTGCGCCTCCAGAAACGCATCAAGCAGCCGGGAAACCTCACGTTCTGTGGCAGAGGTCGTCCGCAAACGTCGAACCTGCACCCCGGGGAGGTTGAGGGCGCGCGCCACGAAGCCGTGGGCGATGGGGGTAACGGGGATGGTCTGCTCCGGTCGCGCGGCAAGGCAAGAGCGGCAAAGGACACCTCCTCCCTGCGTGGAAAAAAGCACCCCTGTCCCAGCCGCTACCTCTGTCCGGCAGGAGACGCACGACGTGATGACCGGAGCAAGCCCGATCAGGACGAGCAGTCGCAGCGTGGCGATGATCCGCGACAGTCCGGGTCGGGGCTCGGTCTCGAGCCGATTCAGGAAATCCACGAGCAGCGAAAACAATTCCGGCGCGGACTCGCCTTCGGTCAAGGAGGCATTGATGAG
>JACQXT010000221.1 GCA_016208665.1 Chitinivibrionia bacterium
CGAGGATCTTCTTGGAATCGTCGCCGTCGTACAGGCCTTGCACGGAAAGCGCCGTCTTCTGGTGTTCCCGCGAGATGATGCTGGGACCTTTCTGAACGGAAAACTCGGCCAGCGACCCGAGCGTGATTTCCCGGTCGTTATTGAACCCGACGAGCATGTTTTCCAGATTGTAGAGCGTGAGCTTGTCCTGGGGAGAGAGCTCCAGGCTCATCGGTATTTCATGGTCCCTGGCCTGAAACCTCCGCAGCGGCATGCCGCGGAACGTCAGGTTCATGATGCCGCCGACCATGTCGGGACTCACGCCGTACCGCGAGGCGAGTTCCCTGTTGAGCGATATCTTGATTTCGTCCCTGCCGGTCTCGATGCTGGTGCGGATATCTTGGAGCGATCCCATGATCTGAAGCCGCCGCTTGACTTCCTCCGCAAGCTCGGCGAGCAGATCGATGTCCTCGCCGAACAGGGTGACCCTGACGGTCGTGGCGCCGCCGCCCCGCTCGCCTTCCTCGTCGCCGAGGTGAAGTTTCACTCCCGCCATCAGCGGGAGCCGCTCGTGCATCTGCTTCCTGATCCGCTTCAGGTTCTTCTGGCCGAGGTACTTATCCTTGAAATAGATGCTCGTCGCGGCCCTGTTGTCGGCGTAGTAGCTGTACACCGTCTTGACCCCCAGCTCTTCCTTGTGCGCGAACAGGAATTCCTCGACCCTGTCGACGTATTTCTCGGTTTCCGTGTACGAGAGATTGTCGGAGAATTCGTAATTGACATATAGCGACTCGACCAGTTCGCCTTCATCCATGTCGAATCCGAGCTTGAACACCTTCGCGCCGGCGGCCGTCAGGGCGACAATCAAGAAAAGAATTGCGAATCCCGTCACGTACGGGCGTTTGATCGCCGTCCACCTCAGGATCCTCAGGTACCGGTCTTGTATCCAGATCAGCGTGCCGGATTCTGCCATCGCCTTGGGTTTAAGAACCCGGGCGGTCAAAAACGGTATCAGCGTCAACGACACGAGCAGCGAGAAGATCAAGGCCACCGATATCGTGATGCCGACCTGCGACAGGAAAGTCAGCAATCCGGTCGAATCCTGCGTGAAGATGACCGGAGCGAACACGATGACGGAGGTGAGCGTCGACGCGATGACGGCGGTGGCGACCTCCCCGCAGCCGAAGATGGTCGCGCGAACACTCTCCTCCCCTTTGCTTTGATGCCGGAAGATCGACTCCAGCACCACGATGGCGTTGTCGACGAGCATCCCGACCCCCAGCATCAATCCCATCATCGTCATCAGGTTGAGGCTTCTGCCGGAAAAATAGAGAAAACTGCACGTGCAGAGAACGGAGAACGGAATAGCTACTGCGATAATCATGGTCGTGGAGAGCCGGCGGAGGAATAGATAGAGTATCACAATAGCAAAGATCGATCCGATCAAGCCCGATTGCTTGAGACCGTTGAGGCTGTTCAGAATCTGATCCGATTGATCCCAAAATAAGAGGACGTTGACGCCTTCGAGCGCGGGATTCGCGTTGATCTTCTTGAGGGCCTCCTTGACGTTCCGGGCCACTTCGACGGTGTTTGTACCCGTACTCTTCTTGATCTCGAACGCAATCGCCTTGTCCCGGTCAAGGTGTCTTCCGTACTCGATCTCCGGCTCTCCGTAATACACGGTTGCGATATCCTTGATCCGCAATCCTTCCCGGTTGATCGCGAGATTTTCGATCTGCTCCAGGGAGGAAAAGCTGCCGAGCGCCCTGATGTGGTACCGGTATCCCTCGCTCGTGATTTCACCGATGGACGCGGTGCTGTTGGTGCTCTGGAGGAGCGAGAAAATACTGCCGATGTCGACTCGGTGTGTCTTCAGCTTATTGAGCTCGAGATATACGATGATCTCCTTGGATTCCACACCGTTGATTTCCACCTGGCCGACACCTTCGATTCTTCGGAGCGGATTGAGCACCGCCCGCTCGAGGAGGTCGTAGCTCCCGGAGAGATCTTTCCCCTTGGCGGAGATTCGCCCTACCATGATCGGAGCGTCGTTCGTGTTGAAGGTGAATATCTGCACGCGCTCGACGTCCGACGGAAGCTCGTTCCTGATCTGATCCACCTTCTCCTTGACTTCCATCCTGAGCACGTTGACGTCGCGCCCCCAGTTGAACACGACGCCGACGAACCCCCCGTCGGACGTCGAGTTGGAAAAGATGTACCTCACGTCGCCGAGCGTTCCCATCACCTCTTCGACCGGTTTGGAGATCTTTTTCTCCACATGGGATGGCAGAGAGTTGGGATAGGGAATGAACACGCCGATAAAGGGAAAATCCATCTGGGGGAAAAACTCCAGCGGCAGCTTGTACACGGAGATACCGCCGAGAACGAGGAGGGTGACGAGGCTGATCGACACGAGGACCGGCCGCTTCACCGATAGTTCGTAGAGCTTCATGGAGACCCGTCCTCCCGCATCTATCGTCTCCCCCGGTCCATAACCATGTACATGGCGGGGATGACCAGAAGGGTGAGAAATGTCGCGCACGAGAGCCCGCCGATGACCGCCAGGGCCATGGGAGCGCGTATCTCGGCGCCCTCGCCCAGGCCGAGGGCCATGGGCAGGAGTCCGAGCACCGTCGTCAGGGTCGTCATCAAGAGCGGGCGAAGCCGCACCCTCCCGGCTTCCCTGACGGCATCGAGCTTGCCGCCGCCCCGCCTGCGGAGCGTATTGACCTAGTCGACGAGCACGATCGCGTTGTTGACCACGATGCCGCACAGCAGGATGACGCCGATCAGCACCACGACGCTGACGGTATTGCCGGTCAGGAGGAGTATCCACACGACTCCGATGAGCCCCATCGGCACCGTAAAGAGAATGATGAAGGGATGGATGAAGGATTCGAATTGGGACGCCATGACGAGATAGACGAGGAATACCGCCAGGACGAGGGCGAACACAAGATTGCGGAACGAGCGCATGAGCTCCTCGTTCTGGCCTCCGAGCTCCACCGTGACGCCGCTCGGGAACCGCATCTTCGCGAGCGCGCTCGTTATATCTTCGGTGACGGAGCTCAGGTCCCTTCCCGATATATTGCCCGACACGACGGCCGCCCGCTGCTGGGATATTCTGGTGATCTGGTTGAGGCCGCTGCCCGGCTCCACGCTGGCCACGGAGCCGAGAAAAATCGGGCTGCCGTCCCGCTCGCCCACGACGAGCGCCTTGATCATATCCGCATCGTCGGCGCGCCAGGCGGCGGTTCTCACCCTGATATCCACCTCGCGCTCCATTTCCCTGAGCTTCGTCGGCACGTCGCCGTATACCTTGTTTTTCAGGATGTTCGACACCGTCTCGAGCTGCAGGCCGAGAGACGCAAGCCGGTCGCGGTCGAAGACGACGTTCAATTCCGGGCTGCCGATCTCCATCGTCGTTTTGACGTCCTTGATGCCGGGCACGCCTTCCACGGCGCGCATGACGCGGTCGGACGCCTCCTTCAACTCGTCGAGATTGTAACCGAATACATTGACTTCGATCGGCGTCTGGAACGAGAAATACATGGGGCGCGCAAACTTGAACGTCATCCCTTCGATCGCCGCGAATTCTCTTCTCAGTTCTTCGATGAGGCGCGCTTCGCTCTTCTTGTCGTTCCTGTTCTTCAGCACGATATTGATCTGGCCGATATTCGTGTCCTTGCTCTTGACGTTGCTGCCCTGCCGGGTGGCCGTGCCGACCGATGAATAGTATGTCGCAATCCCCTGCCTCGAGCGGATGATGTCTTCCATTTCCCTGATCTTCGAATCCGTCGCGGAGAGCGCGCTGCCCTCGGGAAGCTGTATATTGAAACTGAAATCGCCCTGCGAGAACTGCGGTATGAGCTCGCTGCCCAGGAGGCGTCCCAGCGCGATGGTGAAGCAGAAGAACAACAACATGGAGAGCAGGAATGCCCTCCGGTGCGCCAGGGCCCACTCGAGCGCCGACAGATATCGGCGCTCCATCGTCCGGTAGCCTCTGTCGAAGAGCGAGAGAAAGGGTCGAGCGGCCTTCGAGGCGATGGCGCCGCAAGACCGGTTCAGCCTCCTCAGGACCTTCAGAACGCGCAGTGGAACGGTCTGAAACAAGACACGTCCGAGCGCGCCTATGCCGCGGATCATCCGCCGTTTGGATTCGGACAGGCGCGCACTCGCCTCCGGAACGTCCTCTCGAAATCCGCGTTGTCCGGCCTGCAGCGCGGAAATCATCGGAATCAACATCAGGGCGACCATGAGCGACGCCATGAGCGACACCGACACCGTGAGCGCCTGATCCTTGAAAATCTGTCCGGCCATGCCTTCCACGAATACGATGGGAAGAAACACAGCCACCGTTGTGAGCGTCGAGGCGATGACCGCCCGGCCGACCTCGCCGGCGCCGGCCAGAGCGGCTTCCGCGCGGTCCTTTCCGGAATCCTTGAACCGGGAAATGCTCTCCAGCACGACGATCGAGTTGTCCACCAGCATGCCGACGCCCAGGGCGAGTCCCCCGAGAGACATCAGGTTCAGGGAAACGCCGAATTGGCGCATGAGCATGAAGGCGACCATCACGGAAATGGGAATGGACAGCCCGATGAGCAGCGTGCTCCGCAGGTCTCGGAGAAACAGGAACAGAACGATGACGGCGAGAATCGCTCCGAGCACCGCATTGGACTGGACTTCTCCGATGGCCTGTTCGATGAATTGCGACTGGTCGAACAGGATCTCGACCTTGATATCCTCGGGAAGCTGTTTCCGCAGGCCGCGCAGACGGTTCTGTATCGCTTTCGCGACTTCGACGGTGTTGGCGTCCCCTTCCTTGTAGATCGCCACCTCAACGGCCTCGCTGCCGTTGAGCCTGGTAATGATTTCGCGCTCCCGGTATCCTCTGTCGATCGAGCCCAGATCCGCGAGCACGATCTTCCTGCCGGTATTCTCCTGGATGATCGTGGCTCGAACGTCGTCGACATTCTTGAACTCGTTCTCGGTCCGCAGAAGAAACTCCGAGCCTCGATCGCGAAGCCTGCCGCCGGACTGGTTCACGTTGTCCTGCGAGAGGCGGCGGCCGACGAGCTCGATGGGAACGCCGAAGAGGGCGAGTCTCTTTTCGTCCAGCTCCACGTGGATTTCTTCCTCGAGTCCTCCCAGAATTTTCGCGCTCGCGACTCCCTCGAGCGATTCGAGGTCCTTTTTTATAATGCGGTCCGCCAGATTCCTCAGGCGCACGAGATTGTCGATGCCGTACACGCCGATCCGGATGATGGGATCGAGCGACGGGTCGTAGCGGAGAATGACCGGAGGCTCGCATTCCTTGGGAAGTTGGATCAGATCGATCTTCTCCCTCACATCCAGAGCGGCATAATCCATGGGGGTCTTCCAGGCGAATTCCAGGGTGATTTCCGAAAGGCCCGGCTTCGAGACCGAACGCACGTGGCGCAGCCCGGGAACCACGCCGACGGCCTCCTCGAGCGGGCGAGTCACGAAGTTCTCAACCTCCATCGGCGCGGCGTCGGGATATTCCGTTTGCACGGTGAGGGTGGGATAGGAAATATCCGGCAGGAGTTTCAGCCGCAGGCGGTCGAGCGAAACCAGGCCGAATACGATGGCCGAAAGGAAGATCATGATAATCGTAACCGGCCGGTTGATGGAGAATCGTATTATATCCACGGCAAGTATCCTCTCTTCACTTCGCTGCCTTGGGAATCACTCGATATCGCAGCGCGCGGCCGAACGCTCGGGGCCGGATGCCCGTGCGTTTCGGCGCTACCGCTCGGCATGCGTCGCGCTGTCGGGCTTCGCGACGACTGCCTCCGCGCCGGCCGGAAGTATCCGTATCTTCGACCCCGTTTTCAACGCTCCCTGTCCCACCACGACGACGCTGTCCGCGGGTTCCAATCCCGACAGCACCTCCGCGTAGCTTTCGTCCTGATATCCGACTGAAACGGCTTTCTTGCGCACCGTGTCCGCTTCCGCGATGTAGACAAACAGGTCCCCCGCATCCGCAACCAGCCCGCGGCGGGGAATGCTCAGGCATTGATCGTGCGTATCGGTAACGATCTTGATCCTCATGAAACTGCCCGGCATGCCTTCGCTTTCCACCTCCGCGGTCACTTTCACGGTGCCCGTTCTGTCGTCGACCTGAGGCGCGCACCGCACGATCTTCCCCGGGTATGTGCGGCCGGGATCGTTGTCCGGGGACAGATACACGGCCTGGCCTTCATGAATGGCGGCGATTTCGTTTTCCGGCAGGAACATGGTGACGAGGAGCGGAGAAACATCCGCGATCTGGAACAGCTTCATTCCGGCCGCGACGTTTTCCCCCTCGTCGACGAAACGCTGCGTGATGACGCCGTTGAACGGCGCGCGTATCTTCGTGTATTCGTACTTGAGGCGGGCCGCCTCGTAGCGATTTCCGGCCAGTTCGCAGCGATACTTCACATCCGAATATTCTTTATCGCTGATCAGCTTCTGCTCGTGCATCGTGACGATTCGCCGGTGCTCCTGCTCTTCCTTCTCCATGTTGATCCTTGCTTCTTCGAAGGAGATTCTTTGTTCCTCGTCCTCGATCTGGCACAGGAGCTGTCCCGACGCCACCTTGCTCCCCTCTTCAATGAACAGCTTGGTTATATCCCCCGATGATTTCGTGATGATGTCGACTTCCCGCTCGCGCTCGAGCGTCGCCGTCGTATGATAGAACGAGGATATTCTCCTGAACGCAGCTGTCGAGATTTCGACCGGAACCGGCTCAGGCTCCTTCTTGTCTTTCTTGTCCTTCTTGCCCTTCTTATCCTTTCCGTGGCTCGCATCCGCTGCGGCCTTCTTCGCCTCCACGGATACGCTGTCGCCGAGGGAATCGGCGGCCGAAGCCGATCCCTTGTGATTGCTCCATTTCCTCACACCGTATCCGGCTGACAGCGCTATAACCGCCACCCCCGCCGCCAGCATCAGCATCATCCGGACCTTTCTTTTCATGGTATGTTCCTTTGGTAAAAGATGGTATGCAAGCAGTTACGAAAATCCCCCGGCAAAGTTGCACCGAAGTTCGGCGCAAGATCATGCGAAATAGCGAATGTCCGCCGCTATGATGTCCTATACTACGCCGAATGATCGAGAAAATTCAATAAACCGTTGCCAATAAAGGGGGAAAACATGTATTGTATTGCCAGCCTATAAGGAGAAGTTCCGATGCCGCAATATTATTATTTCGAGCGCAGACCTGTCTGGGGAGGATTCTCGACGGGGAGCATGGTCACCAAGATCGTTCTCGCGAATGTGATCGTGTATATCCTGCAACAGATATTTTCTGCGCAGTTTACGCGGCTCTTCGCCCTCACGCCCCGGATGCTCGTCGAACGGTATTACGTATGGCAGATCTTCTCTTACATGTTTCTGCATTTCGGCTTCTGGCACCTCCTCTTCAACATGTTCATCGTGTGGATGTTCGGGAGTCCCTTGGAAGCGATGTGGGGGAAACGGAGGTTCCTCGAGTACTACCTCGCATGCGGAATCGGCGGCGCCGTATTCAGCATTTTCTTTACGTACAACCACATCACGCTCGGGGCAAGCGCCGCCGGCTTCGGCCTTCTGCTGGCGTACGCCATGCTGTTTCCCGACAACTATATCTATATATGGTTCCTGTTTCCCGTGAAGGCAAAGCACCTGGTGCTCTTTATAGCCGTCCTTCAGCTCCTCCAGGGAATATCCGGCCCGACCGGCATAGCCTATTTCGCCCATCTCGGCGGCATGGCGGCCGGCCTTCTCTTCTTCAGGAAGGAGATGTCCTGCTGGCGCATCTTCTCGAGGTCCGGGAGCGCCTGGCGGATCCGCACCGGCACTAGAGAATCGGAGCGCGAGGATCGGGAACGCCGGAAGGTCGACTCGATACTCGATGCGATCGCGAGCAAAGGGTACGACAACTTGAGCGCGACCGAGAAACGGATTTTGGAACATTACAGCAGAACGCACAAAGAGGACTCGGACTGATTCCATCTTCACTATCCTCTCAGGAACAAGCCGGCTCATATCTGCAGGTGTGGAGGATCGCCTACCCGGCAATTCTCACCAATATCTCGCAGACGATCATGTGGACCGTCGATTCGGCCATGGTGGGGCATGTGGGCACAGTCGAGCTGGCGGCCGTAGGCCTCGGCGGCATCATGGTATGGACGATCCACTCGTTTTTCGTCGGCCTCACGTACAGCGTGAGCACGTATGTATCGCAATACTACGGCGCGGGGAGATACCGCGATTGCGCCAGGAACTTGTGGCAGGGATTGTACATCGCTGCGGCCGCCGGTGCGATCATCCTCGTCATGCGGGAATTCGATCCGCTGATAGCAAGGATTCTCAAACCTGCAGATGACGTCGAGGCGCTGACCGTCGTGTACGCGGATATCCGCATGCTTTCCGGTCCTTTCGTGATTCTCCAGTTCGCGCACTCAAACTTCTTCCGCGGCATCGGCAACACGGTGACGCCGATGATAGTGGTCGCCGGCGCCAACATCGTCAACTTCATCGGGGACTATTTCCTCATATTCGGCATCGGACCGTTTCCCGCGATGGGCGTCGCAGGAGCCGCATGGGCGACGACGATATCGAACGTCATCGCTTCCCTTGCGTTTTTTGCGATTTCCCTATCTCCTTCGTATCGCTCCCTGTTTCATATCCACAGGGAATTCCGGCCGGCGCTCGGAGAAATCCGCAAGTTGCTGCGCATCGGCATCCCCATTGCGTTTCATTTCCTTCTCGATATGGGGAGTTTTCTGGTTTTTTCGGCGTACATCGGCCGCATCGGCACCGAAGCGCTCGCCGCAAACCAGATTATCGTGCAGATCCTCGCCTTCTCATTCATGCCCTGTCAGGGATTCGGAATCGCTGCGACGACGCTTGTCGGCCGGTATATCGGCGCCCAGTCGCTCCCCCTC
>JACQXT010000222.1 GCA_016208665.1 Chitinivibrionia bacterium
ATGCTGAGCCAGTCGAAGCAGAGTGACAACTTGTCAATGAATTGTCCTTATCAAAATGACAATATTGCCACCCGGCAACCCGTGTTATTCTTTCGGTACTGAAAGAGGTACCGAAAGGAGATGCCCATGAAGACCCTGCCAGCACAGGAACTGAAGCGAAGAGGTCTTGCCGCGGTTGAGGATCTGCTGCCTGAAGGGCCGGTGGAGATCATCAAGCGCAACCGGCCGGCGTGTGTTGTCGTTTCGATCAAGCAGTACCGTGACCTGACGGTGAAGCGGCGGGCCGGCGCGCGGCCCTCGGTCTCGGAACTCTTCGCCCTCCCGGCAAGGGGCCGGCGCAGCCGCAAAGAGCTGGACGCGGCTATCCAGCAGGAGCGCACCGGCTGGGGTGATCGGTGAGGCTTTTCCTCGACGCCTGCGTCGTCATCTATCAGGTCGAGGCCGCCGAACCGTTCTACAAGCGGGTGGCGCAGGCCGTTGCCTCGATTCGCCGAGAACACGGCAGGTTGCACTATGCCGTTTCCCGGCTGAGCCTCATGGAGTGTCTCGTGAGACCACTGCGTGAGCAGGACGCGGATACGCTTTCCCGCTACGAGGAGTTCTTCAACGCCCGGAACCTCGAAATCGTTGAACTGTCGCCGCAGGTCGTAGATCTCGCGACGAAACTCCGCGCCTCATACGGAGTGCGCACCCCCGACGCCCTGCAGGTGGCCTGCGCGATGTCACTTCGTGGCCGGACGATCTTCATGACGGGCGACGCCGCATTCAAGAAGATCGCGGATCTTGCCGTCCTCGTGATATGAATTCCCACGTCCGCAAGAAACTCATCGAGGTCGCGTCGCAACTGGAGGCGATCAACAAGGCCTCATCCCGGGCGGAGGAGACGTGATGAATCAACCAACTCATCCCCTGGTTCAATGGCTGGCCGCGAAGGAGAACGAGCACCTGGAGTTCAAGGAGGCGAAGAACAACTTCCATTTCGAAAAGCTTGTCAAATACTGCGCGGCCCTGTCAAACGAAGGTGGTGGTTCGATTGTCTTGGGGGTGACCGACAAGCGACCACGGAAGATCGTAGGTAGCCAGGCATTCCAAGACCTTGAGCGAACCAAGGCTGGTTTGATAGAACGGCTGCGCCTGAGAATCGAAGCTGAGGAGGTCCAGAATTCCCACGGTCGAGTCGTGATATTCACTGCGCCCCCGCACCCCATCGGCGTGCCGATCGCTCTTAACGGTGCGTACTGGATGCGGGCCGGTGAGGATTTGGCCCCGATGACACCCGATATCCTCCGACGCATCTTCGCGGAGGCTGGCCCGGACTTCTCGGCGGAGATTTGCCCCGGAGCGACGCTGGCGGAACTCGCCCCAGACGCCATCGCCGAATTCCGAGGCCGCTGGTACCGCCGGGCGAAGATCGATTCACTTCTGCAATCCTCTCCGGAACAACTACTGCGCGACGCGGAGTTGATGACCGATGCGGGGGTTACCTACGCCGCCCTGGTTCTGCTTGGAACACGTGCCGCGCTCGGCAAGCACCTTGCTCAAGCGGAGGTCGTGTTTGAGTACCGGTCCTCCGAGGCTGCTGGGCCGGCCGGCCAACGAGAAGAGTTCCGCGAGGGCGCCTTCCTTTATTACGATCGTCTCTGGGAGCTTGTCAATCTTCGCAATGAAAAGCAGCACTACCAGGATGGGCTCTTCATGGTGGATATCCCGACCTTCAGCGAAGGCGCCGTGCGCGAAGCCATCCTGAACGCGGTTTCGCATCGCGACTATCGCTATGCCGGCTCGGTCTTCATAAGGCAGTTCCCTCGCCGGATCGAAGTCGTAAGCCCCGGAGGTTTTCCGCAGGGCATCACGGCGGAGAACATCCTGGACCGCCAGCAGCCCCGTAATCGGCGTATTGCAGATGCCTTCGCCCGATGCGGCCTGGTGGATCGCTCGGGCCAAGGGGCCAATCGCATCTTTGAGTCCTGCATTAGGGAAGGGAAAGCACTGCCGGACTTCACCCATACTGATACCTGGCAGGTTGCGATCGCGTTGAACTGCCAGGTGCAGGACCCACGATTCGTCCGTTTCCTCGAACGAATCGGCCGGGAGCTGGCGGCAAGCTTCGACACTCACGAATTTCTCGTATTGGACCTGGTGCACCGCGAGGAGCCTATTCCTGCAAACCTTCAACTGCGACTGCGACGGCTTGTCGAGCTGGGAGTTGTGGAGTCGGTCGGCAGAGGCAAGGGCACACGTTACCTGCTCTCCAGGCGCTTCTATGCAATGATCGGCCAGCAGGGCACGTATACGCGACGCAAGGGCCTCGATGACGAAACCCACAAGGAGCTCCTGCTAAGACATCTCCTCGCAAGCCCTGCTGGGAGTCCTCTCTCGGAGCTTCATCAGGTACTGCCACATCTGAGCGAGCGGAAGGTTCAGGTCCTACTGCACACGCTCAACGGCGAGGGGCGGGTGGCTCTTGAGGGTTCCCGACGGTGGGCGCGTTGGAAAGCGGCTAAAGACATGTTTTTAGCGCTGGCAACTATCTGTTTTTCAGCGAGATTCAAGAACACGGCTGCGTCTCGAAATGTTCTTACGCGGGCCAGAGCGAGCGTATGATTCCCAAGAAGAAGCTGATCGAGGTCGCGCTGCCGCTCGAGGCGATCAACAAGGCGTCGGCCCGAGAGAAGTCAATCCGACACGGGCACCCGAGCACGTTGCACCTCTGGTGGGCACGGCGCCCTCTCGCGGCAGCAAGGGCGGTGATCTTCGCTCAGATGGTCGACGACCCGTCTGCGAACCCCGACCTCTTCCCAACCGAGAAGAAGCAGGAAAAGGAACGGCAGCGGCTGTTCAAGATTATCGAGGACCTCGTGCAGTGGGAAAACACCACGAACGAAAAGGTGCTTCAGGCCGCCCGGGAGGAAATCTGGCAGAGTTGGCGACGAGCATGCGCTGAGAATGCCGACCACCCCCGGGCCAAGGACTCGTGGTTGACCCCTTCGCCGGGGGCGGCTCCCTGCCGCTCGAGGCGCAGCGGCTCGGGCTTGAGGCGTACGCCAGTGACCTGAATCCCGTGGCGGTGTTGATCAACAAGGCCATGATCGAAATCCCGCCGAAGTTCACGGCGCTGCCACCCGTGAATCCTGAGGCCCGGAATGACAAGCAGCTCGTCGCCCGGGAGTGGAAAGGGGCACAGGGACTTGCTGAGGACGTGCGCTGCTACGGCAAGTGGATGCGGGACGAGGCCGAGAAGCGTATCGGACACCTGTACCCGAAGGTCGAGGTCACCGCCGAAATGGCCAAGGGCCGGCCTGATCTCAAGCCATACATTGGGAAGAAGCTCACGGTCATCGCGTGGCTCTGGGCGCGGACAGTGAAGAGCCCCAACCCAGCTTTCGCGATGGTCGACGTTCCGCTCGTCTCGACGTTCATGCTCGCAACAAAGCCCGGCAAAGAGGCCTACGTCGATCTGGTGATTGAGGACGCCAAGTACCGATTCACCACGATGAACGGGAAGCCAAGGGATCCCGAGGGCGCGAAGAACGGCACAAAATTCGGTGGACGCGGTGCGAACTTCAAGTGCGCACTTTCGGGGGCACCGATATCTGGGGACTACATCAAGGCCGAGGGAAAAGCAGGGCGTATGGGTGCTCGCCTGATGGCCATCGTCGCCGAAGGAGAACACGCAAAAATCTATCTCTCGCCTGCCCCGGAGCAAGAGGAAGCAG
This sequence comes from Chitinivibrionia bacterium, assembly GCA_016208665.1. Lineage (GTDB taxonomy): Bacteria > Krumholzibacteriota > Krumholzibacteriia > WVZY01 > WVZY01 > JACQXT01. Next base: position 3,717 of record JACQXT010000222.1, read on the forward strand.
CGCGGAAGGCAATCCCGGTATGGCGCCCGGAAGGCGAGATCCCAACACGCATGACAGGTGGGAATTGCACGCCCTACGGACTCACTTCATGGGGCGATCTCTTCACTCCTCGGCAGCTCGTGGCGCTAACGACATTCTCTGATCTAATAAGCGAAGTTCGCGAGCTGATCAGGCGCGACGCAGTTGCCGCCGGGCTCCCCGACGACTGGAAGCCCATACGCGAAGGAGGCACAGGCGCCACCGCTTACGCCGATGCGGTGGGGACCTTCTTGAGCTTCACTGGAAGCCGAATGGCAGACCGTCATTCTTCACTCTGTCGTTGGGATCCCAATCCAAGTGGATACGCCCCAAAGATTGCAAATACCTTCGGACGGCATGCCCTACCTATGGTTTGGGACTACGTCGAAGGCAACCCATTCAGTCCATCGTCAGGAAACCTCCTTGACGCGGTGGGATGGATTGTCAAAGTCATCGAAACCTCATTATCGGCAGGCGCTTCGGGAAACGCGGCTCAACTGGATGCACAGCAGCAAGAAACCAGCAAGTCGAGGGTCGTCTCAACCGACCCCCCTTACTACGACAACATCGGATATGCCGACTTGTCAGACTTCTTCTATGTATGGCTTCGTCGTTCGCTCCGGCCAGTCTTCCCAGACCTCTTTACCACGCTCGTTGTACCGAAAACCGAGGAACTGGTGGCTACACGATCTCGGCATAGCAGCAAGGAGATGGCCGAGTCCTTCTTCCTCAGCGGCATGACGCAGGCCATGAACCGCCTCGCCGAGCAGGCGCACCCGGCCTTTCCTGTCACGATCTATTATGCGTTCAAGCAGTCCGAAACCGAGAACATAGAAGGCACCTCAAGCACGGGCTGGGAGACATTTCTCGACGCGGTCATCAGAGCGGGGTTCGCCGTCAGCGGCACGTGGCCCATGCGAACCGAACTGAGTAACCGCATGGTTGGCTCGGGCACGAACGCCCTAGCGTCCAGCATCATATTGGTTTGCCGTCCGCGCCTTTCCACCGCCCGAACCGCCACGCGCCGCGAGTATCTCGCAGCCCTCAAAGCGGAGTTGCCAGAATCCCTCCAGCACCTCCAGCGTGGCAACATCGCCCCCGTCGACCTCGCACAGGCCGCGATAGGGCCCGGCATGGCGGTCTATACCCGCTATGCCAAGGTGCTCGATGCCGAGGGCAA
>JACQXT010000204.1 GCA_016208665.1 Chitinivibrionia bacterium
AAATCATTAGGAGGCGAGGCATGCGATTGGTCGATCGCGAAGGGCCGCGCGGGCGCGGACATTCGGTTGACGGTGCGGGTATGGTCGTTTATTGTCGTCCCATGGGATGCATGCGCGAGATAACGGGTCCGTAGAGAAGGAGGGAGTCGTCATGAAAACCGTTGCCTGCACACTGATTGCCCTGATTCTAGGCGTCTTGCCCGCGTTGGCTCAGGAGAATGCGGGGTTCGACCGTTATTTCATCGATAAGACCATGCGGATAGACTACTTCCATATCGGCGACGCGGAGCAAGAGGCGGTCACCATCGATCGGATCTACGAATACGGCACGTGGGCTGGCAGCCTCAAGAACCTGATCGATCGTCTCAACTATGGAGCCTACTACGTGAAGGTGTATGACACGGCCACGCAGGTCCTCATCTACGCGCGAGGGTTTGATAGTTATTTTAAGGAGTATCAGACCGGCGAGCCGGCTGCGAACGGCATCGCTCGAACGTTTCATGAAACGGCGCTCATTCCGTTTCCAAAGGGAAGCATCGTCTTCGCTCTTGAGAAGCGCGGCGCGGATGGAAGCATGAAAGAGGTGTTCCGAGCGGCGATCGATCCCGGCGACATGGATATTATTCGCAATCAGGGTCGGGATGCCTCCGTGAAAATCTACCAGAGCCTTTCCAGCGGCGATCCCCACACGAAAGCGGATGTCGCAATCATCGCCGAAGGGTATACCGTCGCCGAAGAAGCCAAGTTCAAGGCCGATCTCGAGCGGTTCACGGGCGTGTTCTTCAAAGAGGAGCCCTGCAAGTCGCACAAGGACCATTTTAACGTATGCGGGGTTTTCAAGGCGTCCCAGGAAAGCGGCATCGACCAGCCCGGCCACGGCTCTTTCAAGAACACGGCGGTCAGCGCCACATTCAACTCCATGGGATCGGAGCGCTACGTGCTGACCGAGGACAACAAGGCGCTCCGCGATATCGCGGGACACGCGCCCTATGACGCGCTCTACATCATGGTGAACCATCACCGCTACGGCGGCGGCGGGATATACAACTTCTACTGCACGTTTACGTCCGACAACCAATGGAGCGAATACCTGATGGTGCACGAATTCGGCCACTCGTTCTTCGGCCTGGCGGATGAGTACTACACCTCGGCGACGGCATACGACGATTTCTATCCCAAGGGCTATGAGCCGAGCGAACCGAATATAACGGCGCTCCTCGATCCTTCGAACGTCAAGTGGAAGCATCTCCTGTCGGAGGGCGTGCCGGTTCCCACGCTGTGGGAGAAGGAAGAGTACGACACGCAGGATCTAGCGTGGCAGAAGAAGCGGCGCGAGCTCAACGAGCGGATCGCGGAGCTCAGGAGGACAGGCGCGCCGAACGCCGAAGCCGAGGCGGTGGAAGCGGAATACAACCGCCTCGACCGCGAGCACACGATGAAGATGCACGAGTACCTGAGCCGCTGCAAGCGTGCCGGAGAGGTGGGCGCGTTCGAGGGCGCGGGATACGCTTCGACGGGGCTCTACCGGCCGATGCTGAATTGCATCATGTTTACGAAGGGCACGCCGCAGTTCTGCGCGGTCTGCCGGGATGCGATGGCGCGGATCATCGCGTGGTACGCGGAGTAGCTCCTCGTGCGCGCAAAGCGCCCTAGTCCCTGCTCATCACCCCGAAGCCGATGTGGTGTTTCCATAGGAAGACGAGGCCCAGGATCGTGACGGGGAAGAACTGCGTCGCGTGGTAGAGGATTGAAAACGCCAGCGCTTGGCTCTTGCCGACTCCCACGAGACTCAGGCCCAGGATGCACGCGTACTGCGTCGTTCCGATGTAGGCGGGCGCCGAGGGTATCATCGATCCCAGTGAAATCAACACGATCAGGACGACGCTCGTCAGATACGGCACCTGAAGATCCATGGCGCCGAGGCAGAAGTGGATCGCGAGAAGCGCGGCGAGCCATACGGGGACGGAGAAGAGGGCAACCATCGCTCCCGATTTCGCCTTCCCGATGATCTTCAGCCCCTCGAGAAAGCTGCCGGCGGTCGCCAGGGCTTTTTCGCGAAACGCGGCGGGGAGCCTGCCGGCGAGCTTTTCGAGCATGGTTTCCGTTCGCGCCCGGTTTCGCTCCATGTAGAACAGCAGAATGAGCAGCGCGACGTTCAGACAGAGTATCCACAGCCCGCCGACGCGGAGCCAACCGAGTCCGGTCTGCCTGATCAGAGTGAACCAGAGCAGGACCAGCAGGGCGAAGACGTCCACGATGCGCTCGTAGACGATCGTGGCGAACGCTCCCGTATTGCTGATTCCTTCCATGCGCCCCAGCGTATACGCCCTGAGAACCTCGCCCAGACGCGCCGGGAGAAGGTTGTTTGCCATGAAGCCGATCATCAGCACGGAGAAGAGGCGGTTCGGCCTGATACGCTTGAGCGGAGAGAGCATGAATTTCCAGCGGTAGGCGCGCAGGTAATGCCCGAAGAGGGACAGGGCGACGGCGGGGATCAAGTATTCGAACCGAGCGGACAGGAGCGACGCAAGGAAATCGCTCCACTCGATATCCCGGAGCGCGAGGTAGAGGAAGACGCCGCTGAAGGCAAGGCCGATGATGAATCTCCGCGCCGTGCGCACCCTCTGCGCCTTGCGTTCTCCGCGGATTTCGCGGGCGGATGCATTCGAGGCCCCCGCCCCGCGCCCATTCCGATCGCCTGCAGAGCGGTTATTCAAGTCGAAGCCCCCAGCGTTCGCGCACCTTGGCGGGCGGACGTATCGCCCGCGGCTCGATGAACAGCTCGTACCAGATCTGAAAACACATGAGCCCCCACAGCCGGTAATTATGATCCACTTTTCTCTCCTCGTGTTCGCGGAGCATGGTCTCTACGTGGCCGATATCGAACAATCCGCATCGGCCCAGCCGCTCGCGCGAGAGGATATCCCGGGCGAATGCGTTCAAGTCGCCTGCAAGCCACGCGTTTATGGGAACGTTGAATCCGGCCTTTTTTCGTTTCAGTATGTCGCCGGGCAGCTTGGGAGCGAGCGCTCTCTTCAATATATATTTCTTAATGTTATTCTTGAATTTAATACTGGAAGGTATTGAAGCTATTAATGCTACTAACTCATGATCCAAGAATGGGACGCGTGCTTCCAGGGCGTGCGCCATCGTCATGCGGTCAACCTTGACCAGCATATCGTTCGGGAGATAGAAGCGCGTATCGACGTAGAGCATCCTGTTCAAGGGATCATTCGTTTGGGATTGCGCGAACGACCGCCGGTAGAGATTGGCCGTGGGCTCCGCATGCAGGCGGTCCCTGAAAGCCGGAGAGTACAGCTTGCTCTTGCCCGTTTCGGTGAATATCGCCCGCCACCAGAAGTGCGCTTCTTCAGCGTCCAGCTCGGCGCCGCTCACGAACCGTTTCACCTTGTAGTCGAAACTCACCTTGGTGAGCGACACGGGAAGGGCGAAGGCGAGCCGCTTGATGACCTTCGTACGCAGCCACTCCGGAAGCATTCGGTAGTAGCGGCGCGCGAAATATGCGTTATACGTATCGTAGCCGGCGAACACTTCGTCGCCCCCGTCGCCCGTGAGGACCATGGTGACGTGCTTCCGCGCGAACTGGGAGAGAAGGTACACCGGTATCATCGAGGAATCGGCGAGCGGGTCGTCCGCATACCAGATGAGCGGCTCCAGGAGGTCGACGACATCGGGCGACACGGTCATTTCGTGATGACGGCACCCGAATAGCCCGGCGACCTCGCGGGCGAACCGGGCCTCGCTGTACGTTTTTTCCTCGAAATCGATGGAAAACGACTCCACCGGCTCGCGCATCAGCTCCGACATGTACCCCACGACGGCGCTCGAATCGATGCCGCCGCTCAAGAACGCGCCGAAAGGCACGTCGCTCACCAGGTGGGACTCCACGCAGGATCTGAGCTTGTCCGCGACCGCGCGGGCCCACTCCCGCTCTCCGAGCGAGTCGTTCACGGCGAACTTGAGATCCCAGTAAGTGCGGGTCTCGGTTCCGTCCTCCGTGCAGACGAGGTACTCGCCGGGAAGGATCTGGCGCAATCCCTCGACGAGCGTGAACGGCGCGGGAACGTAGTTCAAGGACAGGCAGTGGTGGAGGCCCTCGGGAGAGATTTCGCGCGGAAACTCCTCATTCACGAGCACCGCCTTGGCTTCGCTGCCGAAGTAGAGCGTCCCGCGGTGGTCGGCGTAGTAGAGCGGTTTGATGCCGATGCGGTCCCGGGCGATCATGAGGCGCCGCGTGCGCGCGTCCCAGAGCGCGAACGCGAACATTCCCCGGAGCTTGTGGACGCACTCGAAGCCGAGTTCCTCATAGAGGTGGACGATCACTTCGCAATCGCTTCGCGAACGGAACGTGTGCCCCCGGTCGATGAGCGCGGCCCGCAGGGCGGGGAAGT
>JACQXT010000199.1 GCA_016208665.1 Chitinivibrionia bacterium
AGAACGCCGCCGCTGCGTTCCAGAAAGTCATTGCATCGGTGCTCAAGAGTTTCAGGAATATCGAGGATGAATACCTCAAGGACCGTTATTCCGATATCATGGATGTCAAGAGGCGGGTTATCCGCAATCTGCTCGGCACGGAACGATCGAACCGCCTCGAGAAACCTTCGAGTGCGTCGATCATCGTCGCCTATGACTTGAGCCCGAGCGACACGGCTCAATTCGACCGTTCCCTTACGCTCGGATACGCCACCGATCTCGGCGGCAGGACGTCCCACACGGCGATTCTGGCCCGTTCACAGGGGGTCCCGGCGGTCATCGGCCTCGAAGGATTCTCCACGCGCGTCGAGAACGGCGATATGCTGATCGTCGACGGCAACTGCGGGACGGTTATCATCAATCCGAGCGCGGAGACCGTCGAACTCTATAAAAAGGAAATAGAGCGGTTCAATAAGCTGGAGAAGCAGCTTTTGAAGCTCACCGGATACCCGGCAGAAACGCTCGACGGCAGAACGATCGACCTCCATGCCAATATCGATATGCCTCAGGAAGTCGATGCGGTTCTCTCGTGCGGCGCCGTCGGCGTCGGTCTGTTCCGCACCGAGTATTTTTTCATCGCCCAGGAGCACCTCCCCACCGAAGAGGAGCAGTACACGGTGTACACGGACGTGCTCAAGAAGATGGGCGACAAGCCCGTCGTGATCAGGACGCTGGATATCGGCGGGGACAAGATCGTGCGTTACCTGCACAGCTCCGCGGAGCTGAATCCGTTCATGGGATGGAGAGGGATCAGGTTCTGCCTGACGAGAAAGGATATATTCAAGACGCAGCTACGGGCCATTTACCGGGCGAGCGCGCACGGCAACGTCAAGATCATGTTCCCCATGATTTCCCAGCTCGAAGAGGTCATCAAAGCGAAGGAGATATGCAAGGAAGTCCGGGAGGAACTGAAGCGGAGCAGGTTCCAGATCGACGACGGCGTCGAAATCGGCATCATGATCGAGACGCCGTCCGCCGTTGCAACCGCGGATGCGCTGGCCAAGGAAGTCTCGTTCTTTTCCGTCGGGACGAACGATCTCATTCAGTACACCCTCGCCGTCGACCGGGGCAACAGCAAAATATCGCATCTCTACCAGAACCTGCACCCCAGCATCATCCGCTTCCTCAAGACGACGGTCGATGCGGCGCACAAGAAGAAGATACCCGTCGGCATCTGCGGCGAGATGTGCGGCGATCCGCTGTCCGTGATCGTTCTCATCGGCCTGCAGTTCGATGAGTTCAGCTGCGGCCCTTACGTCATTCCGGAAACGAAGAAACTGATCCGCTCGGTGACGTACGACGAGTGCAGGGCTCTCGTCAAGCGTCTGTTGCGAAAATCGACGGTCAAGGAGATAGAGGAGTCCGTATCGGAGTTCCTGAAAGAGAGATGTCCGGACTTGCCGATTTTTTCGGGTAACTGAGCGGACGGACGCGGGTGGCGCCGATGGACTTTGCTCCAAGGGAAGGACGGGTAGTTGACGAACCTTTGCGCGGAGCGAGCGAGGATCGCCCGCCGCAGGCGGGAAGCCGAGCGGGCGCAGGTGGGGAAACTACCCGCCCTTCCCGTACAATAATAAAATGAGATCATACGAAAGAAGGCGCTCATGAAAGCCATTATTCCGGCGGCCGGCATAGGAACGAGACTGAGACCACACACCTATTCCGTGCCCAAAGCGCTCTTGTTTGTTGCGGGGAAGCCGATTCTTGCGCATATTCTGGATGATGTGCTCGCCCTCGGCGTCAGCGGCATCGCCCTCATCGTGGGATACAAGGGCGATTTGCTGGAGACCTACGTGAGGGACACGTACCCGGGCATCCCCGTTGACTTCATATACCAGGAGCAGCGGCTTGGCATCGGGCACGCGGTGAGTCTCACCGGCGACGTCGCCGGCGGCGCCGAACCGCTCCTGATCATACTGGGCGATACGATCATCAAGACCGATCTCGGGCGGGTCGTCGGATCCCGGACGAATATCCTCGGCGTCAAGGAAGTGGAGGATCCGAGACGATTCGGCGTGTGCGAGCTCCGCGGCGGGAGGATCGTCAGGCTGGTGGAAAAGCCGGATATTCCTCCAAGCAATCTCGCGCTGGTCGGTTTGTACTATATTCTGGAGCCGGCGCTGCTGTTCGAATGTCTCCGGGAGGAGATCGAGCGCGACATCAAGACGCGCGGGGAATATCAGATAACGGATGCGCTCCAGATGATGATCGACCGGGGTTCGGAATTCCGCCCCCACATCATCGAACAGTGGTTCGATTGCGGGAAACCGGACGCTCTCCTGCAGACCAACCGGCATCTCCTCGAATCGGTGGCCCGCGCCCCCGAAAGAGAGGGATCGATACTGATTCCACCGGTATCCATCGATCCGTCGGCCGATATCATTGGATCGATCGTAGGCCCCTACGTGTCGATCGGCGCCGGTTCGGCCGTTCGGAATTCAATCATCAGGGATTCTGTTCTCGGTGAACAGGTTTCCGTCGAACACAGCCTCCTCGAGCGGAGCCTCATCGGTTCAAGGGCGGTTGTGAAGGGGCATTTCACAGCTCTCAACGTGGGCGATTCGAGCGAGATCTACATCGATTGAGCAACGAGCGCGAAGGAGGACTCAATGGCACATAGGCGGCTTTTTACTTCCGAATCGGTGACCGAGGGCCACCCCGACAAGATAGCCGACCAGATATCCGACGCCGTTCTGGACGGCATCCTGGAAGTGGATCCCAACGGCAGGGTTGCGTGTGAAACACTCGTAACCACCGGCATGGTGTTCGTCGCCGGGGAAATAACGACGGCCGCGTACGTAGACATTCCGTCCATTGCCCGGCGGGTCGTGGAGGAGATCGGATATACCGACGCGCGCTTCGGATTCGATTATCAGACGTGCGCGGTCATAACCTCGATCGACGAGCAATCCGAAGATATCAAGATCGGCGTCGACGCGGAAGGCGCGGGGGATCAAGGCATGATGTTCGGATACGCCTGCAAAGATACGGATGTCTTGATGCCGCTCCCCATTTACCTCGCTCACCGCATGGCCAAGCGGCTTGCAGAGATACGCAAAACGACGTCGCTCATGCCGTACCTCCGCCCCGACGGAAAGACACAGGTAACCGTCGAGTACGAGAACGGCCGCCCCGTGCGCGTTCATGCCGTCGTCGTATCGACCCAGCATACGAGCGACGTCGATCAGCCAACGATCAAGCGCGACGTGCTCGAGCATGTCGTCCGGCGAGTGCTTTCGGAGAGCCGCATGAACGAGGACGGATTCGAGCTGTTCGTGAATCCGACCGGCAAATTCGTCAAAGGCGGGCCGCATGCCGACTGCGGGCTGACGGGCAGAAAGATCATCGTCGATACCTACGGAGGCATGGGTGCCCACGGAGGAGGAGCCTTTTCAGGAAAAGATCCTTCCAAAGTCGACCGCAGCGGCTCCTACGCCGCCCGGCACATCGCCAAGAATATCGTCGCGGCCGATCTGGCCGATTTGTGCGAAGTGCAAATAGCCTATGCCATCGGCAGGAAGGATCCCGTCTCCGTCATGGTGAATACGTTCGATACGGGCAAGGTCGACGACGCCGCGTTGATCGATGTCGTTCGAAGCGTGTTCGACCTCACGCCGAGGGGGATCATACGCCGCCTGAATCTGCTGCGTCCGATCTACCGGAATACGGCTGCGTACGGCCATTTCGGCTGGGAGCGGGAGGAGTGCACCTGGGAATATCGCGACTACATCGATGCGTTGAGAAGCAAGATATAATCGAACACAAACGAAGAAAGGATGCCGATGAAGTACGATTGCAAGGACATCGGACTTGCCGCCGCGGGGAAAGACCGGATCCTGTGGGCCGACGACCGCATGCCGGTCCTGCGTTCGATCAGGAGCCGGTTCGAACGGGAGAAACCTCTGGCCGGCATACGAGTCGCCGCATGCCTGCACGTGACGACCGAAACCGCCAACTTGATGAGAACCCTTCAGGCCGGCGGCGCCCAGATCGCGCTGTGCGCCTCGAATCCTCTCAGCACGCAGGATGACGTGACGGCGAGCCTCATAGCGGATTACGCCATTTCCGCATTCGCGATAAACGGCGAGGACGGCGACACGTACTACCGGCATATCAACGCAGTTCTCGACTGCGCGCCGCACATTACAATGGACGACGGCGCCGATCTCGTCTCCACGCTGCACAGCTCGAGATCCGACCTGGTCGGGAACATAGTGGGGGGAACCGAAGAGACGACGACGGGCGTCATACGCCTGAGGAGCATGCACAAGCAGAACGTGCTCAGGTATCCGATCATCGCCGTCAACGACGCCAAGACGAAACACTTCTTCGACAATCGGTACGGCACGGGACAGAGCACGATCGACGGCATACTTCGGGCGACGAATGTCCTGCTGTCGGGAGCGAACTTCGTTGTCGCCGGGTACGGCTGGTGCGGGCGCGGCGTTGCCATGCGGGCGCGGGGAATGGGAGCGAACGTCATCATCCTGGAAGTGGATCCGCTCAAGGCGCTCGAAGCCGTCATGGACGGCTATCGGGTCATGCAGGCCGCCGAAGCCGCCGCGATCGGCGACGTGTTCGTGACGCTGACCGGAAACATCGCGGTGCTCCGGTGGGAGCATTTCGAAACGATGAAAGACGGCGCCATCGTCGCGAATTCAGGCCATTTCAACGTTGAGCTCGACCTCGAAGCCTTGAAACGGAACGCCGTGGGCGCGAGGCGCGTCAGGCCGAACGTCGACCAGTACGCATTGCCGAACGGCAGACGCATCAACGTGCTCGGCGAAGGCCGTTTGATCAACCTCGCCGCCGCGGAAGGACATCCGGCGTCCGTCATGGATATGAGCTTTGCCAATCAGGCTCTGGCGGCCGAATACATGGTCAAGCACCACGATTCCCTCCCGCGGGGCGTGATGCCGGTGCCCGAACACATCGATGTGGAAATAGCCCGGCTCAAGCTGGCGTCCATGGATCTCAACATAGACACGCTCACCGAACAGCAGAAGCGATACTTGGCGAGTTGGGACCAGGGCACCTAGCATCTTGTCCCCGGAGCGCCTCGCCGTTTTCTATTCCACGATCGAGAACGACGCCTTCCGGAACGCCACGGCGCGGGCGTTTTCATCCTCCACGGTAATCAGGAGATCGTAGGATCCTTTAGAGAGATTGTCCGTTTTGAGGGATATCCGCTGAAGCTCATCGGCGGCGCGGCCCGATCCGACGAACCGCGACGAAACCGCCGGAACGGTATTCTCGAACTGATCCCAAAAGTGCTTTTTCTGAGCGGAGTGCGGGACGATCTTGTATTCGACCGCGTACGAAGACGATCCGCGGTCGTTCAGGCGGAGATTATAGATCTCGAAATAGACCGGAATCGCGAAGGATTTCCTGTATGCGTGGATGGGATGGGGAATGATCTCGAGCGGGCCTCGAGTGAACGCCGTCGGAGTGCGGGCTTCCGTTATGCGCTGCGCGAACAGTATGCCGCTCACGGCCAGCGATCCGTAGAGATCTTCGACGGAAACGGCGGTCCGGTAGTCGGTGGCCCGCTCCGTTCCGCGTTCGCGGGCCGAGATGCTTGCGCGGTAGTAGCCCCGTTCCATGGTGAACACGTGCTGGGCCGGCAGCAGATGGGTCTTCTTCTGTTCTCCCGGCGCAGGCTCGAACGACAGGGTTCTTTCGCTTCGGGCGATTTCATGGTACTCCGCGTCCCACACGACTGCGACGGTTTCGAAGGCCGTGGCTCCCCGCGCGTTCTCCGTTCCGGCCGGAATCTCGACGTGGATTTCGATTCTGTTGAGACCGTTTCCCGCCTTGAATTGGTCGATGTCGAAAAAGAACGGAAGGGGGATCGCGGTGAAGTTGAATGGATAGTTGACAGGAGTTTCCTTCAGCGCTGTCTCGAAGTTGTTGGCGGCTTCATGCATCTTGTCCCGCTGGAATACTTCCGAGGCGGTGCTCACTTCGAAATTCTGCTGATCCGGGTTCATGATCGCGTCGATGTTTTCCGGAAGCTGCGGCGCGCGGTCGATGCGTTCGTCTCCGGGCACGAGGTCCCTGTCGTAGAGTTCCAGGAGATCCTGGGGAATGTGGGACGAGAGGGAATGCTCGGTGTCGTAGAGAAGAAATTCCACCATGTCGGGGGACAGATTCTGGTCCGCTCCGAGCGGGTCGAGCGAGTAGATGTATTCTCCCTTGAGTCCGAAGTTCTGAAACGACACCAGCATGTTCATCAGCTTGTAGAACCAGATTTCGCCCGGAGGAAACATCCTGCGGTTGGTAATCTCGCCCCACACCTTTTCTCGAAAATCCGGCGGGCCGTAGCGTATGAATACCTCGCCCCGCTTGTCCCAGCCCGGCCAAGCGTCTTTCGCGAAGTACTGTCTCGCCAGCCTGGTTCTCACCGAATGTTCCATACGCTTCTCATTTGCGGCGGTCGACGGAGTCGGATCCTGGGACTTCCAGAACATTCTCAGCCAGTCGGATCGAAGGCTGTCGCTTGCGAGGGAGAGAAACTGCCTGATTTGATACTTGTTGAGCAGGTACTGGAGCCCCGCGATCTCCTGCCGCATCGACGGAGAGAGCTTCGACGCCGCTTCCGCGTCGAGCGCGCCTTCGCGCGCGCCGGCGGGGAAGGGGAACGCCGGAAGGAGGGCCGCTGCCAACGCGGCGCCGAGAACGGCGCGCCGCGCAAATGCGGGGGCCGAGAGCCGCCGGCCCGGATCCCGCGCGCTCCGGGAGCGTACGGGTGCGGACGGATCGTTCGTCGCATTCGAGGAAAGCGTGTTCATGATCATCGGTTCGCCCGGCGCAACAGCACCGCTCCAACGACAAGGAATAGCATGTTTCCGACCTGAGACGCAAGGAGCGGAGGGATGAGGCCGTTCTGGCCGAGGGTTCTTCCCGTTCTCAGAATGCCGTAATAGAGGAAGCTGATGATCAGCGTCGCGCCGAATCCCGTCGCGATCGATTGCCTCCGTTTGCCGGACGTGAATGAAATGCCGATGAGAACGAAGATGACGCCGGCCAGCGGGAAACTGAATTTGAAATACAGATCGACCAGATACTGTTCCACCGTTCCGCCGCTCCTCCTCACTTTCTTGATGAAGGCCCGCAGCTCTTCAAAATTCATGTTCTCCACGTCGATCTGCTCCTTGGCGAAGTCGTCGGGCGTTTCCTGGAGGTCGTCGACGGTCAAGGTTCTGAACGCCGCGACGCTTTCGCTGTCCGCGGCGAACGTTCGGTCGAATCCCGACGAGAAGATCCAGCGGCCGTCGTTCCATGTCGCCATCTTTGCGTCGATCCGTCTGACCAGTGTGTTGCTGTCGAACTTCTGGAGCACGACGTCGAACAATACCTTGCTCTGATGATCGTACCTGCCGGCGAGGTACACGTACCCGCTTTCCCCGAGGTAGTGGAGGTTCTCCTTGTACATGGGATCGTCCCGTTTCCGTCCCTCGATGTCGTAATGCATAATGTCGAACCGCTCGCGGTTCGCCTTCGTGACGACGGTCTCGTTGAAGACGATCATGCCCACGCTGGTTGCGGCGGCGATCGCGATGATCGGAGCCGATATCCTCAGGAGACTGACGCCGGAGGAAATCAGGGCGGTTAATTCGTTCCGCCGGCCGAGAACACCCATCGAAAAGATCGATGCGAGCAGGAGGGATACCGGCGTTATGTACGTGAGGATATAGGGAAGGGGGCACGCATAATACAGGGCGATATCCTCGAAACGGG
>JACQXT010000059.1 GCA_016208665.1 Chitinivibrionia bacterium
ACTTTTCCGTTTGATGAAATCTACATGGGCATCCTCCTTGATGAAGAAAAAGAGACGAGCTTCAAGGCTCGTCTCTTTATACTTCATCAGAAGGTGGAGCGAAAGGCTCCGAGGATTGACCGCTTACGCAAGGCCACATGACCATATTGGATTTTCTATTTCAGCCGGAGATATTAACAGCGATGGACAAGATGATTTGATCATTGCATCTTCGGGAACACCTTTGAAAAGACAGCGTAAAGGAGAATTTGGCGATCCCGTTACGCGCCTCCTGCAACGTTCACGCATAGTGTTTGTACAGAGCCTCGCCCAGCCACCTGCATACGGCCGGCGGCGAGTTCCTGACGGTGAATTTCACGAGCGCGCCGAGCCGGCCGCTCGAAGGTTTCGGCTCCCGGTCGGCGATCGTCGAGTACACGAGCGGCTCTTCGACGCCGCCCCATCCGCCCTTGTAATCGCGCAAGCCTCGATTCGACAGCTCGGATCGCCCGAAATCGAAGCACGCGTATTTATTCTCGCATCCCCACTTGATGGCGGACCACGTCAGCGAATTGTTCGTCCGGAGGTTCCAATGCTCGGGCGCCGAGGCGTTGTACTTCGCCGTCAACGTGCCCCGGAAGTGCCCGAAGACCGTGCCTCCGACCGGCTCTTCCCGTGCCGGCGGCGGGTTTGCACGAGCATTTCGTAGAACGTGAAGATATCCCGCTTCGAGGCCGCCCGGCGAATCGTCACGCCCCTCTGAGCCACCTGCTTGAGAGGCTGCCGGACGCGGGTCCTGTCGAAGGACTTGAACAGGGCGTCCGGATCTCCTGAGAGCTTCAGCGTATGCAGCACGAACATCTCGGCGCGGTGCACGAGCGCCGCCTCCGGAACCGGAGCGCGAATCTCAACGCTGGGTATGGCCCCCTCCGCGTATCGCGCACGGAGGTGGCCGACGAGCGATTCCAGAACGGGCGGCGCCGAACAGAGCGGAGAACAATAATCGGAGAACGGCAATGATATCCATCGATGTCCCGTCAGCCTGCTCTTGACGTCCATCAGGGGGATGCCCCCGTTTATGCGCCCCGCTTCATCCAGGCTCGCGAGCACGAACGGGCGGTATCCGTAGCACTCGGCGAGCAGGCCCGCCCACGCGGGGTGATGGAAGATAACGGCGTCATCGCGCGTCGATATGAAATCGAGCCAGGAAGGATCCGTGATCGGCCGCGTTTCGATCTTCATCGATCGTCATCTCCGACGGCGGCGCTCATCTCGCCGCCAGTTTTCCGTATACGTCGAGATACCGTCGCCGCATGTTCGCCCACCGGTAGTCCTCGTAGCGCCGCGATGCGCGTTCGACGCGCGCCCGCAAATGTTCCGGGTGGCGGACCGCCTCCTCGATCGCCCGCGCGAGATCTCGCGCGTCGTCCGTCTTGAAATACGACACTTCCTCATCCGAGAAATGCTGCTTGAACGTCTTCCGGTCCGAAGCGATGACCGGTTTTCCGAGGGCGACGAATTCGAACAGCTTGTTCGGAGACTGGTACTCGAACAGCATGGGAACGACGCCGGCGGTCGATTGCAGGAGGAGCTCGAGCAGTCGTTCCCGGGACACGAAGCCGTGGAACGTGACGCGGTCCTGCACGTTCAGCGTGCGCGCCAGCGCTTCCAGCGCCGGCCGATACTCCCCGTCGCCGCTGACGTCGTAGTGAATCCGTATCGCGGGATCCAGGACGGCGAGCGCCTCGAGGACGACCTGTATGCCGTAGTTCTCGGTTATGGTGCCGTGTTGCACAAGCGTGAAGACCCCGTCTCTCGCAGCCGGCGCGTCCTCGTACCGGTGGAACATTCTCTCGTCGGGCACGTTGAGGATCGTCGTGATCTTCCCGGCGGCGACTCTGTTGGCGATCAAGGCGTCCCGCGCGAGGTCGTGGCAGCAGAGCACCGCATGGGCGAATGAGCACGAGACTCTCTCATGCCACTTGAGGAACCTGATCGCGCGATGCGTCATCGGAAGGTCTCTCTTCTGCGCCCAGATCTCGGGCATGCTCTCGAACAGGTAGAGAAGCAGCCGTGAACCCGTCAGCCGGGGGATCAGCCCCGCGAATATGAGGAAATCCGGCATCGAATCCGCCTCCACGACCGCGAAGCGCCGCCGCGCGTGGAGCCATGCGACCGTTGCCGACGCCAGGAAGAAAAATGCGCAATATTCGAAGAAGTACGACACAATGCCCGCACGGCGGGCGCCGAGCGGCACGCGGTGCACGTTCACGCCGTCGATGGCCTCGAATGCGGGTTCGCCTTTGTTCCGCAGGCACACTAGATCGACCGAATATCCGGCGGCGACGAGACTCTCGACGTTTCGCCGGACATGCGATTCCGCCGGGTAGTACGCCCGTCTGATCACGCAGACTCGCGACATATCCGATGCAATCCTTCCATCCGCGCGGCGATCCGCGCGCTAGACGCGCCGGCGCGAGCCGGCCGTTTCTTCGTATACTTCGATGATCCGCTTCGCAATCGCGTTCAATTCGTAGCGCCGCGACTTTTCCCTGCCGTCCGTCCGCTCGCACCGCTCGAGCACGAGCGAGAGCCTGTCGGCGATGCTCTCCGGATCGCGCGGGCTCAGGTGGCAGCCCCGGACACCGGCCAGCACATCCGCCACATCCCCGACATCGACGGAAACGACGGGCAGATTGCAGGCCATGGACTCCTTGATCACCTGCGGAGAACCTCCCCGTTCCGAGGCCAGCACGAGGACGTCGCATGCGTTCATATAGAGCGGCACCCGCTCGTAGACCTGCTTGTACGCCACGACGAGTTCCGCGTCGACGCCCCGCGATTTCAGCAGCTCCACGGAACGCGCGACGATATCGAACCGCTTGAGCTGCTTCGGATAATCCCCGACGAAGAGCACCAGCTTCCTGCCGGGATCGAGTCCGAGGCGTTCCCGCGCCGCTCCCTTGTCCATCGGCTTGAATATCTCGAAGTCGACGCCGCACGGAATGACCGCCGCGCTCTCGACGCCGATCGACCTTCGTATCGCCTCCGTCACCACGATCGTTTTATCGGCGAGCCGCGACATCATCCTGCACAGGGGCGCCTGCCAGCCGTGGAGCGCCTCATCCCCGTGGTGCGTGAGAACCACGGGGAACCGGAACTGGCTGCGCGCCACGACGCCCGCAAACACGTAGTGGGCGTGAACGAGGTCGTAGCGCCGGGCGAGCGTTCGTCTCTGCAGCGGAACGAAGCTCCACGGGTAGAGCCACTTGGATTTCTTGACGTCGACGTGGAGGACATCCATGTCGATCCCGCACCGCCCGAGAGACGCCACCTGCTGTTCGACGAAGATCCCGTTCTCCGGATGATCGCGGGAGGGGTACATGTGCGTGACGATGAGGACCTTCATCGCGCCCCCGGGGCGTTCGCAGCCGGTTCCCGATGCAATCGTGCGTTCGTCATGAATTATCCCACGACCCTGTCATTGAAACCTCGAACGGAAAAGGGAAACACGCACAGACAGGTATATCGAACTGAACGCCCGTTCGTCAAGCTGTACTGTGGAAACCGTCGAAACCGCGCATCCGTATGCTGCGATCTCCAGTCCCCTGGAGCGGCGCTGGCGCATTGATCTGTTCATCCAATCCGATTCGATGTATGCTCGGTTCGGCGCATCGGCGCCCGTTCGGCGTCCGAGCGCATTCTTCGACCCATTCCGGAAGGAGGCGGCAATGAAGGATACAAGGCTCATCGGCGTCGTCGGCTCGAGCGAGTGCGACGCTGAAACCAAGGCGCTCGCCTACGCGGTCGGAAGAGGCATCGCCGGCGCGGGGTACGGGCTCGTGTGCGGGGGGCGCGGCGGCGTGATGGAAGCCGCCTGCAGGGGCGCCGCGGAAGCCGGGGGGCTCACCGTCGGGATCCTTCCGGGAGAATCCGCGGCAGGCGCGAATCCCTTCGTGCAGCTGAAAATAGTGACGGGGATGGGAGTCGCCCGCAATGCCATCATCGTGCGTTCCGCATCCGCCGTCATCGCCGTTGCGGGAGGTTCGGGGACGCTCTCGGAGATATCGTTCTGCGTGAAGCTCGGCGTCCCGGTGATCGGCCTCAGGAGCTATGACGTATTCCCGGAGATCATACAGGCGCATACTCCGGAAGAGGCTCTGGCGGAAGCGCTGAAGCGCATTTCATGATTCGAGAGGGGCGTCACGCCCCGCCGGTCCGTTCCTCCCGGCCCTCCTTGAGGGGAAACAACCAGGCCAGCGCGGCCGGTATCAACACCGGGTAGAGCGGCATGAGGAGGCGCACTTCTTTCCATACGCCGAACACCGCGACGAACGGCAGGTAGAGAGGAATGAACAAGGCCATCCGCCTGACGAATACCGGCGCCTGAGCGAACCCCCGCGCCGCGAACACCCAGACGAATCCGAGAAACAGGACGAGGTTGAGCCCCATGTATCCGAGGTTCTTCGCGTCCAAGTTCTTGTTTAAAATATCCGGCAGCTCATGGACGTAGGGGGCGCTTCCCTGCGCGAACCTCGCGAGCATATACCCAGCGCACCACACCGCGCACAAGAGAACGAAGACGGCGCAATGTCTGAGAATGTGCTTTCTCCCGGCGAGCGTCAGGAGATACAAGACAGGCAGAAGCGCGGAAGTCTCCCTGTCAGCCTCCGCCGGCAGAGCAGCAGCGCGGCCAGGGCGAACGACACGGCGTTGACGAGCGACCACGGCTGGAAATAGTGGTCTCTCAGGGCCACCACCAGCGATAGATTCGCCGTCAATGCTCCCAATAAAGACGGCAGGGGGGCAAAAAATTGCACGCACAGCGAGTACAATATGAGCACCAGGGCAATGATCGAGGCCGCCTCGATGGCGCCGTACGCCGCCAGAAACGCCCGGTCCCGGCCGAGCGCCGGTTCAAGAGCGCCGGCGAGGCCTTCCGCCGCATAGGGAACCAGAATCCGGTAACGGTACGGCGAGGGCGCCGTCTTATCGATGATCTGGGAGTGGAGTTCCATCCGCGGCAGTTTCTTTGGAATGTCGATCTCGCGGAAGTGCATGTACCACACCATCATCGATGTGGACAACAGCAGCAGCACCGCGCGCGTTCCGGTCATCTGGATGGATTGCGTATTCATGGCTCGATTATGAATCCCCTTTGCCAATCGTAGCAGAACGTGATTACATCAATCTATCGAAAAGTGATCGGCGCCCGAACGCGGGAGGAACGGCATGGAGAAACGGTACACGGTCGGGAAAACGGCCATCAGGCTCGTCAAAGGGGACATCACGAAGCAGGATACGGCGGCCATCGTCAATGCGGCGAATTCCTCGCTCATGGGCGGGGGCGGCGTGGACGGCGCCATTCACCGGGCCGGGGGGCCGCAGATACTCGATGAATGCCGGCGGATCGCCGCCTCCATCGGTTCCCTTCCGCCCGGAGACGCGGTCATAGCAACCGGCGGCAACCTGCAGGCGCGATTCGTCATCCATACCGTAGGCCCCATATGGCAGGGCGGCGGCAAAAACGAGGCTCGGACGCTGGAGAAGGCCTACTACAATTCCCTATCCCTTGCCCTCGAGAAAGAATTGGCGACAATCTCCTTCCCGTCGATCAGCACCGGCGCATACCGCTTCCCCCTCGAACAGGCCGCACACATCGCCGCAGCGACGGTCGTACGTTTCGCAAAGGAAAATCCGCTCGAAGAGGTGAGATTCGTTCTCTTTTCGGAGGAAGATTTCGCCGCGTACGACACGGCGGTCGCGTCGCTCTGTACTGGTTGAAATTCGCCTGGCGCGGGCGGCGCCGATGGGGAGCGACGGCGACTCCGCAGCGCGCCGGCCTGACATCGTCCGTACCCGAACGCGCCTTTCAAGCAGGCCGCGAGGACCCGGAGCCGGAGCTCCCCATCGGTGCCGCCCGCATCCCATCGGAGCGACTCTACGGCCGCGATCGCCTGAGCTTCTTCATCCGCTCCCGCAGCTTCTTCTCGATGGGCCCGGGGAGTTCCTTCATGTCGGGAGGGTATGAGGCTGCGGTCATCATCGATGCCTCCCGCTCCAGGGCCGCCCTGCGCTCGTCCTGAACGGCCGTGGATGGAAGGTACGGTTCTTTTTCGAGGAGAAAGTGAAGAATCGATTTCGCGGATTCCTTGTCCGGTATCAGCCCTCTCGAGCCCACGTCGGGATCCAGCTGCGTGAACGTCGGCAGCGGCGATCCCACGCACGAAGGGCACCCGTGCTCGCACGGGCAACTGTCGATGAGCTCGAGAGCGGCGCTCATGATGTCATCCAGGAGCTCGTACGCCTTGTGCGAAAAGCCGAGTCCGCCCGGATACCTGTCATAGACGAATATGCCGGGGGCATTGGCAGCGGAGGCATCCACGGATGAGCCGACATCCATCATGTCGCACATGGCAAAAACCGGAATGACCTCTCTGATGACGTTCGAGACTCCCAGCAGGCCCTCCCGCGGGACGCGGCCCGCCCGGCGCACGCAGGCGTATGCCTCCTCGGGAGGTATGACCCACATGCCGCTCGTCAAGAGCGTCACCGCCGGCAGATCGAGGGCGCCGTACCCGAGCGAGTCGCGGCTTCCGAACTTGACCTTCTTGAACATGAAGGTGACCGACGTCACGGAAAGATCGCCGAAGAAGGCGCCGCTCAGGCGCCACCGTTTCGCAAGCTCCTCCTCCTCGATCTTGATCTTCACCTCGGTAATCGACTGGGTATAATAATCGGTATCGGTTTTTTCCACGAACGCGATCTTCTTGGCCATGTCGAGTTTGGAAACGAAATACGTCTCTCCCCCGTGCATGTAGACCGCTTCGGGATGAACCTGCATGTGGGCGCTCGTCTCGTCGATCGTTCCGATCACCGTGTTCTCTTCGCCCGTTTCGATGATCGTGTACACGTTCTCGCTGATGTTCCTGAGCTGAAAATCCGCCGACGGATAGGTTCCCCCGCACCAGTAGTGCATGCCGCCTTTGAAACGCACCTGGCGGTCTTCTTCGAGGATTTTCAGTATCGCTCCGCAGTACTCGCCGAAGAGATCCCATTCGTCGCGCCTCAGAGGCAGCTCGAACACGGCGGCGCGCAGATGGGACAGCACGACGTGCGGATTGAACGGGTCGATGATCGCGCTTTCGGGAGACCTGCCGAAAAAGTAATCGGGATGGTTAACCATGTACTGATCGATCGGAGAGTTGTGGGGAATGAGGACCGCGAGTGACGGCTCCTTTCCCCTGCCCGCCCGACCCGCCTGCTGCCAGGTGGACGCGATGCTTCCCGGGTACCCGACGAGGATCGCCGCTTCCAGAGCGCCGACGTCGATCCCCAGTTCGAGGGCGTTGGTGCTGACGACGGCTTGCAGCTCGCCGTTGAAAAGCGCGCGCTCTATCTGCCTGCGCTCTTCCGGCAAATACCCGCCTCGATAGGCCTTGACGGCCTTCGCCTTGCCGGGAGAAAGGCTCGCGAGTTCTTCATGGGCGTATTTCGTGATGACCTCGCTCACGACGCGGGCTCTCACGAATGCGATTCCCTTGGTGCCTTCCGCGACCAGTTCGGACAGCAACTTCGCGGCTTCGATGTTTCCGCTCTTTCGCTCCATGCGATCGTCGTCGAGAAACGGGGGATTCCAGAACACGAACGCCTTCTCGCCCCGCGGCGAGCCGTCGTCGTCGACGAGCTGCATGGAAACGCCGGTGAGCTTCTCGGCGAGTTCGAGCGGATTGCGTATGGTCGCCGAGCAGCAGATATAAACCGGCTGCGACCCATAGTGGCTGCAGATCCGGTTGAGCCGTTTCAGAACGTGGCTCACATTGGAGCCGAACACGCCCCGATAGGTATGAATCTCATCGACCACGACGTACCGAAGGTTGGTGAAAAATCGAGCCCATGTCCCGTGGTTCGGCAGAATACCGGCATGGAGCATGTCGGGATTCGTCAACAAGACGTTGGCTTCGTTCTTGAGCGTGCGCCGCATCGTCGGAGGCGTGTCCCCGTCGTACGTGCCGGTATGCAGGGGAAGCAGCGGATCGGCGCTCTGGCAGCGCTGGAGCGTTCGAAGCTGGTCCTGAGCGAGAGCCTTCGTAGGATACAGGTAGAGCGCGCATGCGCCCGGTTCAGTCGTGATCGCCTCGAGCATGGGGATGTTATAGGCGAGGGTCTTCCCGCTCGCGGTTCCCGTCACGATCACGACGTGCTTCCCGGCGCGGACGTGCTGGATCGCCTTCACCTGATGGGTGTAGAGGCGCTTGATGCCTTCCTTTGCCACGATCGCGGCGACTCTCCCCGGAAGCGGCGGCACGAGATCGGCGTGCCGCGCCGTGCGTTTCGGAATATGCTCCCGGTGCACGATCTGCCCGCGGTAGTACGAGGATGACTGGACGTGGGAAAGGAACTGGTCGACCTTCATCGAGGGTGAAGTCTAGCACGATTCAAGGGCGGCCATAAAGGGCATTCTCCATGAGCTCATTCAGGATGACCGCCATCGCCAGGAGATCCATGCGGTTGTGATAGAGGACGCGCGAGAGCAGGCGCGCGTTGCCTGTTTCGACGAAATCGTGATACACGCGCGGAATATCGCGGCCCGGCACGTCACCCGTGCGTGTTTTCCCCGTGAGGTGGCGCTCCACCGTCGTCAGCTTGCAATTCGGCAGTTTCCGCGAGAACTCCCGCCGCGTGGGGCCCAGAAGATCCAGTGTTTCAAACCGTTCCCGGGATTCGATCCTGTTGACCGCCATACGGGTCCTGATAAAGGGCATGTCGAACGCGAGACCGTTGAACGTCACGACATAATCGAAGGGCTCGAGCATGTCCCGAAGGTGGTGCAGGAGCGCTTTTTCTTCCGGGTAATCCCGGGCGAGCACCTGCTCTATATGGAAGCTTCCCCCGCGAAGGGACATCACGCCGCACAGAAACACGTACGTATTCGGCGTCAGGCCCGCCGTTTCGATGTCGAAAAAGCATATGCGTTCCGATGAAGCGCCGCCTGCGCCTGATTCCGGGCGATGCTTGAATACACGCAGCAGCGAGCCGCTCTCCGCCAGCGAACGTTCGAACCGCGCCGCCTCTTGTCCGGCCGAATCATCGATCGTCAGGCCGTCCGCCGCCGTCAGATAGCACGGCCCGGCCGGAGTCTCGCGGACGCGGCCCGGACAGGCTTCGTCCAGTGCGCGGAAAACACCGGCTTCCGTGTCGATCCATCGATCATCACCGGCGCCGTCGGCCGTTTCGTCGGAATACGAAGCTTCGGGCGGGCGCCCGCCGCCTGCAAGCTGCTCGGCTCCGGTTCGACCGAAACGTTTCGCCCTCGCTTTCAATATCTCCAGTCTTTTCCTCAGCTTGTTTTCCATAGCGCACCGCAGAGATATCATATGCCGTTAAGCCGTGAAAGTCTTTCCATTTCGGACGCCGCAGCGGCCGTCAGGAGAAACTGTTATATATATAACTCAATTTATTTAATATGGTTAGGTTGATTCATCCGCGGCGGGATGCTATCATTGAGGAAGCCGCTGCATAGCTCACAACCGATGAGGAGGACAATAGTGCGAAAAACTGGATTGCTTTTCATATCGGCATGCGCATGTCTGATCCTTCTGCCGCTGCTCCCTGAAATCGCCGCCTCGAAGACCGGCGTTTCTTCCCTGGCAAGAATACCTTTCAAGGGTCCCGGGCAGGTGGCGGCTCTCCATGGACGGGGCATCGACGTGGTGCACGTCTCGCCGCAGGGCTACATGGATGTCGCCGCATATCCCGAAGACATCGAATACCTGTTTTCCCGGGGATATCCGGTCTCGATCAT
>JACQXT010000017.1:0-1845 GCA_016208665.1 Chitinivibrionia bacterium
CTTGAACGTGCAGGCGGTCGAAGGAGCCATCTACCAGATGCTGAACCACGGTCTCTCGACGGGAGCCCTGTTCTTGCTGGTCGGAATCATCTATGAGCGGCGCCATACCAGGTTGATCGAGGCGTACGGGGGCATCGCCTCCGTCATGCCGCTGTATGCCGCGGTGTTCATGATCGTGACCCTCTCATCGATCGGGCTTCCGCCGTTGAACGGTTTCGTGGGAGAATTCCTGATACTCCTCGGCGCGTTCAAGTTCAAGCCGCTCTACGGCGCCCTCGCGGGAACGGGCGTCGTGCTGGGAGCGATCTATATGCTCTGGATGTACCAGCGCGTGTTCTTCGGAGCCGTGAAGGAAACGGCCAACCGGACGCTCAAGGATCTGTCGCTTCGCGAAGCGCTCGTATTCATTCCCGTCATCGCGATGATCGTCGTCATGGGCGTGTATCCGCGCCCGTTCCTCAGCAGGATGGAGCCGGCGGTCGAAAAGTTCATATCGGAAGTCACCTCAGAGCGGGCGGTCGAACGCACGGTCGAGGATTATCAGATATCGGCGTCGGACGAAGCGGCGGATGCGGATCCGGACGCGATTCCCGATGAACGAGGGAAGGAGGATGGGCGATGATTCAGCCGGCCTTCTCTCTGGAGATCCTGGGGCAGCTCGCGCCGATTCTGATCCTCTTCGCAGGCGGGATGCTGTTCCTCGCGTGGGGTGCGGTCGCCTCGGGCGTGAGCAAGGGGCAGCGGTTCTTTGCGGCGGCCTTCTATATCGTCGTCTTCGCCTACGTGGTGAGGCTGTGGAACGTCGAGGGTTGGCCCCTGCTGGGCGGCATGCTGATCATGGACCGTTTCTCTCTGTTTTTCACCGGCATCGTGGTCCTGTGCGCGCTCGGAAGCGTGCTCACGTCCGGTTTCTACGCCGGCCGCTTCGGCATCGAACGGGCCGAGTTCTACGCGCTGCTCTTCTTTGCCTCGACGGGGATGGTTGTCCTCGTATCGGCCTGCAATCTCGTGTCCTTGTTTCTGGGCCTGGAACTGATGAGCCTTCCGGTGTACGTGCTGGTCGGATTCAGGCGCCGGGATCTCCTCTCCAACGAGGCCGCGTTGAAGTACTTCCTCCTGGGGGCGTTCTCGATCGCGTTTTTTCTGTACGGGGTCTCGCTCGTCTACGGCTTGACCGGCGCGACCGGTTACAAATTGATCGTCGTCGAAGCCATGGAACGCGGCATCGCCACCTCGCCGATGCTCCTGCTGGCGGTCGGCCTCTTGCTTGCCGGCTTCGCCTTCAAGATCTCGTCGGTGCCGTTCCATATGTGGGTGCCCGACGTGTACCAGGGGGCTCCGACGCCGGTGACGTCGTTCATGGCGACGGCCGTCAAGGCGGCGTCGTTCGCAGCCTTCCTGCGGCTCTTCTATATGTGCTTCATGATGGGGCGGGCGCACTGGGCCGGCATTGTATGGGTGCTGGCGGTGGCGACCATGACGCTGGGCAACACGGTCGCCCTGGCGCAGCGGAACATCAAACGCATGATGGCGTATTCGGGCATCGCCCACGCGGGATATCTCCTCGTCGGCGTCGCATCGCTCGCAATCGAGAACACGCAGGCGGCATCGAGCATTCTCTATTACCTCCTTGCCTATTCGTTCATGAATATCGGCGTGTTCGCGTTCGTCGGCGCGCTGGAGAAACGGGAAGGCCTGCGCGGACTCGAAATAGACAACTACCGCGGCCTGGGGCTCCAGCGGCCGTTCCTGGGGCTTTCGATGGCCGTCTTCATGTTCTCGCTCGCCGGCATCCCTCCCACGGCGGGCTTTTTCGCGAAATACTATATCTTCAGCGCCGCGGTG
>JACQXT010000017.1:1859-6708 GCA_016208665.1 Chitinivibrionia bacterium
CGTCATCGGCGTCCTCAACAGTCTCCTCTCGCTCTACTACTACCTGCGCGTCATCGTGGTCATGTACATGCAGAAAAACGACGAGCCGGTATCCGCATACGACGATCTGGGAGTGAAAGTCGCGATCGCCGCGAGCCTTCTTGCGGTTCTCTGGCTGGGAATCGGCCCGGCGGGATGGATCCCGGGCGTGGAGACGATTCTCGAATGGACGCGCGATTCGGTTGCTCCACTCGTTTCGCCGTAGGGCACACCCGCCCCCGGCGGTCGGCCGCACGGGGAACACGCCGCGCGAATAACCCGCGCCCGGCGCATAGCCGCCGGGGATTCGCACCGCCGCCGTCCGCAGTTCATGCAAGGAGGCAGAGGTGAAGAGAATACGACGCATCCGGAATCTCGCGGCCCTCGTCGCGCTTCTCGGCGCGGCCGTCTACGTCACGTGCGCCGACGAAGATCCGCCGGGATATAAGCCTTCCTACCGCGGGGCGCACTACGTTCGCACGGAGAGGGTCCGATTCGACGACGGGGACACATTCACCTATGAGAATACCGAGATCCGCATCCTGGGGATCGACTGTCCGGAGATCCGGCATCCGGACGTCGGCATGCATGAAGATCAGCCGTATGGCAGGGCCGCAGCGGAATCCACCTACGCTCTGGTCATGCGAGCCGGGACCGTCGAGTATGTTCTCGACGGGGATGACTACTACGGGCGAAAGCTGGGACACATTTTCGTGGATGGGGAACTGCTGTCGGTCAGACTCCTCGAGAGAGGCCTGGCGTACGAGACGGTGACGCATTACGGCGACAACGGCTTTCCGGACCTGGCGCAAAGGATTCTGGACGCTTCCCTGAAGGCCCCGAAGCCTTTGTTCGAAAAGCCGTCGCAGTGGCGGAGAAAACATCAGAAGAAATGACAGCGGGTTGCGCGTCCGGATTATTCCGGGCCGGAAACCCAAGAGGCGCAGACGTATTTGCATTGATGGATCATGGTCAAGAAATGCTTGACAACTTCTTTATTTTATTGTAACTTAAGTATGAACCCCACCTGTTTGGCGCTTGGGCGCCCGATATCCTTTTCCCGTTCACAACGGATCGAGAAGAAATTGGCACGGGAATTGTTTTAACAACGACGGCGATGCGTGCAATGCGTAACAAGATCCTCGTGTTGGCTATATGTGTATGCGCGACGGCCGTGCTCTCGAGCCGGACGCCGGCCTTTGCCGGCAAGGCGGACGAGCTCATCGCAGCCGCGGAGAACTTCATCGCATCGGAGCAGTACCATCTGGCTCTCAAACGCGCCCGCGAGGCGACCGAACAGTATCCGGACAATGCCGGCGGGTGGATGATCCTCGCCCGCTGCCAGAGCCTTCTGGGTCATTACCTGTCGTCCAACCTCGCCTATGAACGGGCGCTCTCGGCGGACGCCGATCCGGCGGCCGTCTATCGGGAAACTGCTCGCAACTATATGCAACTCCGGAACTGGCATGCAGCCCGGGCCGGCTACCTCAAGGTTCTTGAAGAAGACGGCGATGATATCGAAACGCTCCTGCAACTCGGGCTCCTCGAGGCGACGCTCGGCGAGACGGAAGAAGCGGTGAGCCGCTACGAAAAGGCCCTCGGCCCGCTGGAGAAGCTCGCCGTTCGGGATTCGGCGAACGCGGACGTGCATCGGAATCTGGGCGTCGCCCGTTACCACCTCGGCCGGAAGGCCGAGGCTGTTGAGGCGTTCGAAACGGCGGCGAGACTCGGAGGCGGCCTCGCCGGGCTCTACGGACCGCTTGCCGATTGCCTCCAGTCTTCGGGACAGCCGGGCAAGGCTCTCGCATGCATCAGAGAGGGTTTGCGGGAAGGCTCCCAGCAGGCATGGCTCTATTCGATCTGGGGAAAGATTCTGGAAGACCAAAATGATTACGAGGGTGCGATCGCGAGATTCTCTCAGGCGGCGGCTCTGGGCGAGGAGCCGTGGAGCGAATATGCCAGGAAGCAGATCGCGCGCCAGCAAGAATTGAAACAACGAAAAGAAATGCTTGCCAAGCAGTCGTCGGCGATGTAAGAAACGTGTAGTGTCTCATGAGGAATGAGGCCCATGCGGTGGCGCTTCGCGCCACACACCCCCTTCGAGAACCACGAAGGGGGTTTTTTTCGCCGCAACTCCCAGGTGCGTTATCAGTTCCTCTCCCATCAAATGGCGCAAGTTGTTCTTGAGCTTCATAAGCTGTATGTACAGGTCGTGCTCGGGATAGAGTTCCGGAGCGCACATAGGGCTCTTGTAGTAGAAGGAGAGCCATTCCTGGATGCCGTAGAGGCCGGCACGCTGCGAGAAGTCCATTAAGAGAGCGAGGTCGAGCACGATCGGCGCGGCCAGGATGCTGTCGCGGCACAGGAAATTGATCTTGATCTGCATCGGATAGCCGAGCCAGCCGAAGATGTCGAGGTTGTCCCAACTCTCCTTGTTGTCGCCCCGCGGGGGATAGTAATTGATGCGGACCTTGTGGTAAAAGTCCTTATAGAGTTCGGGATATAAGTGAGGCTGGAGGATCGAGTCCAGCACGGAAAGCTTGCTCACTTCCTTCGATTTGAAGGACTCGGGATCGTCGAGCACCTCGCCGTCCCGGTTGCCTAGTATGTTCGTCGAAAACCAGCCGTTCAATCCGATGAGGCGCGCCTTCAAACCGGGCGCGATGATCGTTTTCATGAGGGTCTGTCCGGTCTTGAAATCCTTGCCGCTGAGGGGAACCTTTTTCTCCCGTGCAAGCTGGACGAGGGCGGGTGTGTCGACGCAGAGATGCGGCGCGCCGTTGGCGTAGGGGATCCCGGAAGAAATAGCGGCGTACGCGTACACCATGCTGGGGGAAATCGACGGGTCGTTCTTCTTGAGGCCCGCCTCGAACGCTTCGATCGTTTCGTGAACCGGTTTCTTCTCGAGATATATCTCGGTGCTGCCGCACCACACGGCGACCATGCGCCGGCATTTCTTCTCTTCTTTCACCCTCTGCATGTCGTCTTTGAGCTGCTGCGCGAGGTCGTACCACGTCGCGCCTTTCTTGACGTTGGGCCCGGAGAGTTTCTTGACGTATCGCTTGTCGAATACGGCCGGCATCGGCTTGATGCTCTTGAGCATGTCCTTCATGGGATCGAGGTGAGCGCGCTCGAGGACGCCGGCCTTGCATGCGGCCTCGTAGCAGTCGTCTTCGAAGATGTCCCATCCCGCGAATTCGATGTCTTCGAGCTTCGCGAGGGTTATGAAGTCCTTGATCATGGGGGAGCGTTTATCGCTGCGCTTGCCGAGGCGGATCGTCCCCATCTGGGTGAGCGAGCCGATCGGCATCCCGAGACCCCGACGGGCCGCTTCGACGCCGGCGACGAAGGTCGTGGCGACGGCGCCCATTCCCGGCAGCAAGATGCCGAGCTTGCCCGCCGGTTCCTGAACATGTGCTTTCTCTGGCATGGCCGTACTCCTTTGCATATGCATGTGCAACCTCCGTGCGCCCGGCAACCGGGCCCGGACGCGAATCATGTTGACGAAGATACCGGAAGGCCGTAAGCTAAGAATAATTTATAAATATTATATATATTATAATTATTATTAATAATGCATCAGGCATCGGGCGAGGTATCCGGCGGGGATGCGCCGACGAGGAAACGGATCGCGCGGGCGGACCGCCCTCGCGGCGGTCTCCCTCGAAAGATCGGAGCGGCGAATGGAACTGCGGCAGCTCAAATACTTCCTCTCGGCGATACGCCACGGCAGCGTCGGCGCCGCGGCCGACGAGCACTACGTCACGCAGCCGGCGGTCAGCATACAGCTCAAGAAACTGGAGGAGGAACTCGGAGAGAAGCTCTTTTCGAGGCGAGGCCGGAGGATCGTACCCACCCCCGCCGGACAGATCGTCGTATCGCAGGGGGAGGAAGTCATGAAGCGGCTCGCATCTCTTGCCGGCTCGGTGCGGGAACTCACGGGAATGCAGCGGGGGGAGCTCAGAATCGGAACGATCGATGCCGCCAGCATCTACGTGTTGCCGCGCGTGTTCCGCTCGTTCAGAAGCGCCTATCCCGGGATCGACATCAATGTGGAGGTAGCCGAATCGGCACGCCTGGTCGGCGATCTTACCGCCGGCAAGATCGAACTGGCCATCGTGACCCTGCCCTTGAAGGGCGATGCGTTCGAGATGATGCCGATCTACGAGGACAGGATGGTGCTTGTCGTCCACCCGCGGCACGCTCTGGCGGGCATCAAGAAGCGGGTGCTGAAAGCGGTTGCGGAAACGGGGCTCATAACGTATCCTGCGCATTCGACCACGAGGGGCATCATCGAGGATGTATTCCGGAGAAACGGATTGCCCCTGCGCGCCGCCATGGAGGTGACGAGCCCCGAGGCGATCAAGCGGTTGACCGAAGCAGGACTCGGCGCGAGCGTGCTGCCGCTTCCGCTCGTTGCGGGCGAGATACGGAGGGGCGCGCTCAGGCGGTTGCCGACGGGAAGCGTTCGATTCGTGCGGATTCTCGGCATGATCCACCGGAAGCAGGACGTCCTGTCGCCGCCGGCGCGGACCTTCCTCGATATCGTGATCGGGAAAATGGATGTTCGTTCGAAACGCCGCATTCGAACCGGGAGAGAGGAGTGAAATAGTCCGGCGCTCGGAGGCGCCGGGCGGGCGCGATGAACCGATATGAGAAAGAACTGGAAACGGCCGTCCAAGCCGTCCTCGAAGCGGGCGCGTCCCACGACGACGTTGATCCCCCGCGCGCGGGCCAGACCGCCGAGGCCCTGGGCGAGCCGCGCGATGGAGGCGGCCGTCCAGGCGCGCATGCGGTCGAGGACGACCCGGGGCGGCGCGAACTCGAGCCC
>JACQXT010000207.1 GCA_016208665.1 Chitinivibrionia bacterium
CGTTCAAATCCCGCACGATCACGTCGATCTCGGCATCGGAGTAACCCTTATTCCGCGCCGCCTCTTCGATCGTTCCCCACATCGGCTCTCCGCAGGCCAGGCACTTGATGTTCTTTCGCATGAGGTACGCCACGGACTGTGGAATGAGCCGCATCAGCTCCTCGATCAAGGTATCTCTTTCTATCGGCATTTGTTCACCTCTCGGCGCTCAAGTTCTCCTGCAGCATGAAGCCCGCTTTCAGATCGAGCGCCTTCATCACTTCGCCGGATTTCGTTCCATCAGGAGCCGGCCGTCCAGCGCGCGCGACGAATTCATGGTGCTTCCCCCCGTATAGCTTATGGCCGAACTTGGAACTCTCTTGTATCCTATCACATACAAGGCGTTGCGACAACCCCGAGCGAGCCGCCGAGCAGCGAGGCTGGAAGGACGATCCGCGGCTCTTCTTCGGTTCACGTACGACTATTACTTCTTGACATAGTCTTTCTTTATACTTATTCTACAGTATGATGGACAATCTTCTCGCAATCTTCCGCGATAACGGCATCCGCCCCACACCCCAGCGGCTTGAAGTGGCCCGCTACGCGCTTGCAGCGAGCGATCACCCGTCCGCAGACCGCGTTCTTCAGATGGTTCGCATGAAGTGGCCTGCGGTATCGCGGGCAACCGTGTACAACACGCTTCATCTTCTGGTTGAAAAGGGGTTGCTCGCAACACGCATCCTGAAGGAAGGCGTCGTCGTATTCGAGCCGCGCGTTGGGCGGCATCACCACTTCATCGACGAGAAGACCGGGGAGATTCGCGATGTTCCGTGGCACTCGTTGAAGGTAACGGGCTTCGACTCCCTCGAAGATGCCGACGTTCGCGAGTACTCCGTCGTTCTGTACGGCCGTTCCAAACGCTCAAGGAGAAACAAGTGATCATCCGGGCGTTTCCTTCCGCCTCTCGGCGCCGGCAGCCGACTCATATGCCGCGTATTAACCTGCTTTGATTCGGAGGTGATTACCTATGAAAAAGCGAAAGCTGACGACCGCCGCCGGTATCCCGGTGGGTGACAATCAGAATTCCCTCACCGCCGGTCCCCGCGGTCCTCTGCTCCTTCAGGATTGGCAGTTGTTCGAAAAGCATGCCCACTTCAACCGTGAGCGCATACCGGAGCGCGTCGTGCACGCGAAAGGCTCCGGCGCATACGGCGTGTTCACCGTCACAGGCGATATCACGAAGTACACAAAGGCGCGCATCTTTTCCGAGATCGGCAAGAAGACCGAATGCTTTCACCGGTTCTCCACCGTCGCCGGCGAGCGCGGCGCAGCGGACGCCGAACGCGATGTGAGGGGCTTTGCACTCAAGTTTTATACGGAAGAAGGAAACTGGGATCTCGTCGGCAACAACACTCCGGTTTTCTTCGTGCGCGATCCGTATAAGTTCCCCGACTTCATACGCACCCAGAAACGCGATCCCAAGACGAACCTCCGCAATCCTGCCGCCATGTGGGACTTCTGGTCGCTGTCGCCTGAGAGCCTGCATCAGGTGACGGTTCTCTTCTCGGATCGCGGATTGCCGAAGAGCTACCGCACCATGAACGGCTACGGGAGCCATACGTACAGCCTCCTGAATGCAAACAACGAGCGCTTTTGGGTCAAATTTCATTTCAAGACCATGCAAGGCATCCATTGTCTCACCGAGGAAGAGGCGGAACGTATCGTCGGCCGTGACCGCGAGAGCCATCAAAGGGACTTGTTCGAGTCGATTGCAGCCGGCAATTTCCCCACATGGCGCCTCATGGTGCAAGTCATGCCGGAAACCGAGGCCGATACAACGCCGTATAATCCCTTCGATCTCACGAAGGTCTGGCCGCACGGCGATTACCCGTTGATCGAGGTTGGCATTCTTGAGTGGAATAAGAATCCGGAGAATTATTTCGCGGATGTCGAGCAGTCGGCTTTTTCTCCAGGGAATATCGTGCCTGGAATCGGCCATAGTCCCGACAAGATGCTGCAGTTCCGTATCATCTCCTACGCCGACGCGCACCGTTACCGTCTTGGCGTGAACTATGAGAGTCTTCCCGTCAACCGGCCTCGCTGCGAGGTTGCGACGTACCACCGCGACGGGGCGATGCGCTTCGACGGCAATAGCGGAGGATCGGTCAACTACGAGCCCAACAGCTTAGACGGACCGGCCGAAGACTCCCGCTATAAGGAGCCCCCGCTTCCCATCTCCGGCGATGCCGACCGATATAGCCACCGCGAGGGGAACGACGATTACTCCCAAGCCGGCAATCTCTATCGGCTCATGCCCCCGGACGAGCGGGAACGGCTTCATCGGGCCCTGGCATGCGCGATGCGGGACGTGCCGAAGGACATCGTGGAGCGGCAGCTGAAGCATTTCGAGAAAGCGGATCCTGCATACGCCAAGGGCGTACGGGGCTCTTTGAAGTAAGCGGCGCGTGAAAAGGGGCAGGGGCGCTCGCCCCGCCCATTTTCAGGGCATCACAGAAGATCGCGCTGAGCCGCCGTCCATGTCAGACTCTCTGCCGCGGTGCTGTCCTGCCCCTGCACGGATTCCTGCAGCGGCGCGAACCCGGCGGGCGGGCGGAACATTTGCTCTGCGGAATAGAACGATAGCCCCGCAACTGTAATCATGGAGAGCAGAAACAGATAGAGAGGGATCGGCCTTCTCAGCATGCCGATCCTTTTCTCAACGACCCGTTCTCCCTTGAATGCGCGGGCGTATCCATCGAGGACGGATCTCTTGACGCGTTCGCTCGGGCCGACTTGCGCGTCCTTCAGCATCCTTTCAATATCGCGTTCATCGTCATAGTCATCCTTCATGTTTCCTCCTTCTGCAGTCGTGCATATCGATCCTCTGTTTCAAAAGCTTGACTGCATTGTGCATCCGGCTTCTCGCCGTTCCTTCAGGAATCCCCAACACCTGCGCGATTTCGCCGTATGCCATCCCGGATCCCGCCCGCAGGGAAACGACTTCCCGCATGTCCTCCGGGAGGGCTGCGACCAGGCGTGTGAGCGTATCGGCCACGATATCCTCGGACCATTCGCCTATCGAAGCAGGCGCACACGGGATGCTGTCGAATTCCAACGGATCGACCGCGACTGTTCTCGATCGCATGCGGGCATGGTTGCGCCCGATATTGAGCACAATCGTGTAAAGCCAGTGTGTGAATGGACGGTTCGGGCGATAGGCTGCCAGGCCGCTTATCACCCGAAGGAATACGTCCTGCGTAAGATCGTCTATCGCATCCCGATCCGGACCGGCGAACGAGGAAAGCGTCCGCGCAACTCCCGAAGAATGCCGGTCGTAGATCGCTTCGAACGCGGATGCGTCTCCTTTTTGGGAGCGAGCAACGAGTTCCGCATCGCATAGATCAGGCATCTCGTCGATCATTTGCTTTTCAATGCCTTCCGGATATAGATCGCCATCCTCTCGAAATCGTGAAAATCTGCGATTTCCAGCGCTTTCTCCAGAAGCCTGCGCCGTGTCTCCTTGCCGAGCTCTTTCTCTTGGGCGACGTTGAACATCGCCGTTACATAATTGCTCATGGCTTCGGCCACGGTCGGAGTCAAAGACCAGGCGTAGTTCCAATCGGTCGCCGAATCCAAACGGTACGTATAAAAAAACAGCCGGGATGACTCCTCTGCGGAAAGCCCTTTGCCCGTGAGGCGAAGATTGATGCCTTCCACGCGCGCTTCGGGCTTGAATCCGTACGATTCATAGTTCGCCGACGAGGCGAAGAACAGCGGAGCCTTGTTCTCCGCCATCATCCGCTCGATCAACTTCGAGGCGAGCAGCGCGGCCTTGCCGTCGGGCGTTACCGTGACGACATGATTGTCGATGTCGAAATCGGGCTTGATCGATGGATGGCGGACGAACACTGCCTTGGCGTATGACGGCAAGTTCAACAGGGAGCGGTTGAGCACGATGACGTCCTCCCGGAGTTTCATCCCTGTCTGAAGAGATAGAGGAGCAAAGGTATCGTTGTCGCCTCCGGTTATCAGGACAGCGCCTTCCGGCAGGCCGATCAGCATGTTGTAGGCAAAGTCCTGAAGCGGCTGCGGGATTATTCTCTGCTCGAAAATGGCCTTGAATACCTCCTCCGACTTCGACCACTCTCCGCGCCTCAAGTACACCGTTGCAAGCGTCGTCAACCCCCACTCATAACCGGGCGCGATCCGCCGGCACCGCTCGAGAGGCTCGACGGCGCCGTCATCGTCGCCGAGATATACGGAGAGCATCGCCCCCAGAAAGGCGAGGGCCTTCGGGTTGTCCGGTTCGAGATCCACCGCGCGTTTTCCGGCGTTGACCGCCGCTTCCAACTCATCGGTGTAGCGGTAAGCCATTCCTAAATTGACCAGGGCATCCGCCGATTCGCCGTTCTTCTCAATGTATTCTTTCCATTCTTTTGCCAGTCTGACATATGACGCCTGATCCAATTGCCGTTCCACGAGCCTGGGAACAGGCTGCGGCTGCGATTGAGCCGGAGTTGCGAAAGCGATAACTGCAGTCATGTAAACAAGGAATATGTGTCCTGGGTTCCGCATCGTGATCCTCCTCGCATTCATGTATTCGAAGCCGAAATGCCCTCTCGTGTATAAGAACACTCGATGGCGGGAATACGTTCAGATGAAAAAGGGGATGCGCAATTGGATTTCGATGCAGAATCCGCTTACTGACTCTATGACAACATGTTATGAGACGCCGTCTTTTATTCCGGACTGCTTCCACAGGTAGAGCGCGATCGCCGTTGCGGCGGCCGCGTTGAGCGATTCCACGTGGCCGGATATCGGAATCGACACTGAGTTCGTCCTGAACCGTTCGGGCAAGCCCGGGCCTTCGATGCCAGGCAACAATGCAAAGGTCTCCGGAAATGCAAATTCTGATATGTCGGTTCCTTCCACCGAAAGCGGCACGATCGGCAGATCCCCGGGCAGGTCGCGCAGCGAAGGTCCTTCGCGCAACGCCGCCTTGAACACGGCGCCTCCCGATGCCCTCAGGGACTTGGGATGGTAGGGATGCGCGCACTCCGATAAGAGAATAACCGTGCCCACGCCGAATGCAACCGCGGAGCGGATAACCGTGCCGACATTCTCCGGGTCCTGAAACGGCAGCAGAAGGCTGCATCCCTCCGGAAGGCCGTCCTCCGGATTCCAAGGCCGGATCGGCGGCATCCTGACCAGCATGAGCGGAGCGCCGGTGCCGAATACGTCGAGAGTCCTGAACAGCTCCGCCGAAAACTGGTACCACGACGCTTGCGCAGGCAACCCGGCGGGCGGAGCCTCGGAATCGACCGTGCCGATCCAAGCCTCGCAGAGCTCCGGAGAACCCTTCAGAACATCCTGTATCGTTTTCTGACCCGATACTCATGGGGAGTTTGAGGTATCCGATAGGCAATGTCCTCCACAAGCCGGTACTCTGCTCCAAAGCGCTTTGCGGTCTGTTGAATCTCGCCGTCGCAATGCGGTCCCTTCATGAAAATCACCAGCCCGTTTTTAACCAGGCATCCGGAAATGCGTTCCAATGTCCTGACGATATGCTCGACCGCCCGGGTGATAACTCCATTCACAGGCGTTTCGAACCGCTCCGTAACGCCTCTGTCGACGACCGCAA
Source organism: Chitinivibrionia bacterium (assembly GCA_016208665.1). Classification (GTDB taxonomy): domain Bacteria; phylum Krumholzibacteriota; class Krumholzibacteriia; order WVZY01; family WVZY01; genus JACQXT01. The sequence goes on from JACQXT010000207.1 coordinate 5,621, forward strand.
TTCCTTCGAGTTTCATGTCTTCGATCGCAAGTTTCAGGAAATCCGTGCGGCTCTTGCGGCTTTCGGCAAGCATCATATCGAGGTGAGGAAATGCTATTTTGAGCGGTATTCCGGGCATGCCGGCGCCCGATCCCAAGTCCATGAGAGGCGACGGCAGCGTCATCAAGGTGCCGGGAAGAATCGAATCCACATACAGCTTGAGCGCCATGCTCTCGAAACTGTGGATGCGGGTCATGTTCAACCGGGCATTGTGCGCTCGAAGCAGCGTATGATATGACCAGAGTCGACTCAGCTGTTCATCGGACAGCCGTATGCCGGAGCGCTGCACCAAGGCGCCCAGGTCTTCCGGTCCATACCGCGCACCCTTCTGTGATTGGCGGGATGTCTTCCTGTTCATGGAGTGTTAATTGCTCATGTTCGCTGCGGCTATCTTTCTTCCTTCAGGAATGCGCCGATGACAAAGGAAGCAAGGCCGCTGTAATCAGACTCTTCGAAATGCGGGATCGTCTCGTTGATCCGTTTTTGTCCGATCGTCGCAATGATGTTTTCCGGCAAGGAATCCGGCGGATCCGCCATGTTCCGTGTGACAAGGATTTTGGGGCCGGGCGACTGTCGATCGCCCTCGACGAGCCATATGTCGAATTGGCCCCGGGCCAGATCCTGGACCTGAGGCACACTCACAATATCCGCTTGTGAAAAGACGGCTATTTCCTCCCTGCTCACGGCAATCGTCAAACCCGCTCCCGCATGCCGGTGCCGATAACTATCCTTGCCGGCAGTATCGAACCGGTGCCGGTGAGAGGTGTGCTTGACGGTCGCCACTCGTAACCCCGTGTTCTTCAGGCGCCCGATCAACTCTTCCATGACGGTCGTCTTCCCGGAATTTTTCGCTCCGACAACGCCGAGTATAACCATGTGATTCCTCGCGGGCCTGTTGTCGCCTCGATCCCTTTTCTCTTTCGCATTCCGTTCGCCGCATTGCACAACGTACCCCAGGCAGCGCGCATGGTCAAGCGATTTCAAGGATCGCGCCGCGCGCCGGCCTTCCTACGCCGGTTTGCGCTGCAACAACAAAATAGTCGTTGCAGGAGCTTGTTCAACGGCTATAATGATGCTTCACATCAAGGCACATAATCCGTTTCCACAAGAATGCGATAGAGGAGTGTGATATGAATTACAATGCCGCATCGGGGCTTCCACTGCAGGGGTACCGCATCCTCGATCTCTCCCGCATACTCGCCGGCCCGTACTGCTCCATGATACTCGGGGACCAAGGGGCGGAGGTCATAAAAGTCGAGCGTCCCGGAACCGGCGACGACACGCGCACGTGGGGGCCGCCCTTTGCCGGCGGCGAAAGCGCTTATTATCTGTGCTGCAACCGCAACAAGAAATCGATCGTCATCGACCTTCAGAACGCCGCGGGTCTCGAACTGGTCCGCGAACTCGCCGCGAAATCAGACGTGCTGATAGAGAATTTCACGCCCGGATTGACGAAGCGCTTCGGACTCGATTACGAGACGATGCACAGGATCAATCCCCGGTTGGTGTACTGCTCCATC
>JACQXT010000018.1 GCA_016208665.1 Chitinivibrionia bacterium
ACCGCGTCCAGGTTTTCACCAAAGGTGGCCAGTACTTGCGACAGTGGGGCACGTCTGGAACCGCGCCCGGGCAGTTTCAGTTTCCATTCGGCATAGCTGTTGACGGCAACGGTCGTGTCTACGTTGCAGACAGTCACAACGACCGTGTCCAGGTGTTCAGCGGTTTGGGCACTTTCTTGAGACAATGAGGAACCTCCGGCAGCGCGGCCGGACAATTCCACCACCCGGACGGCGTGGCGGTGGATGAAGTCGGTCACGTTTACGTGACGGACAGTGAAAACTATCGCGTCCAGATATTCGATGCGAGTGGTGCTCCCTTGCATCAATGGGGCGCTCAGGGGAGTGGGGAGGGGCAGTTCAATCTTGCCTACGGGGTGGCGGTGAACAGCATTGGCCGCTATGTCTTCGTGGCAGACACCTACAACAATCGCGTCCAGATGTTCGTACATAATGCCGGCGCAGGTGCTCCGGATTCGGACCAGGACGGCGTAGCAGACGCGAGCGACGCATGCCCGGGCGAGGACGCATCATACTTCGACCGCGATGGCGACGGCTGCATCGATACCGCAATCGGCGCCAGGCACGTGGAATACTGGAGCGTCGAGGATGATACGGTAACGTATTACATCTCCGAGGACGGCGCTCCCAACATCACCGATGGGAGCGATATGGCGGCCATTGTGCAGGCGATGACCGTTTGGACTACACTCCGAGCGATATGGCGGCCATTGTGCAGGCGATGACCGTTTGGACTACACTCCCAGGATCGGATATTCAGGCCGGGTACGCCGGAACGACGCCTGCCGTCATTGCTGATGCCTTCGATGGGGTCAATATGATCACATTCAAGGATCCGATCATGGACGATGCAAGAAACCGCTATTTCAGCGACGCCGTCATCGCGGTCGGGATCACGACATCGTTCACTACCCCTGCCTTCTATAACGGCAGATGGTATCGTCCTGGCGAAATCCTGGACGCCGACATGCTTTTTAATCCGGGGAGAACGTTCACGACCTCCGGCGGCGCGGGCATTGACCTGCAGAGCGTGGCGACGCACGAAGCTGGGCATCTCTACGGCCTCTCCCATTCGGCAGTGAGGACGTCCACGATGTTCCCGATCCTCGGGCACGGAACGGAGACGGCGTCGCTGACGATTGAAGATACGCTGCAATTCGTCAAAGCGTACCCAGGCGGGGCCGTAATCACCTACGGTAATTACCTTCAGGGAACGATAGAGGATTACTACGGCAATCCCGTTCGCGGCGCGGCCGTCTTCGCCATTAATGCGGGGACAGGAGACACGACGGCGTGCGAATACACGCTCTCCGACGGAAGGTATCTGTTCCTCGGACTTCCCGATGGCTCATACTATGTGTCAATCTATCCTTTGAACGGTACATCCCCGATTGGATACCTGGAACCTGCGGCAATAAACTGGCTGATATACTCCTGGGGCGCGACTGAGTTCGTTCCCGAGTTCTGGGATGGCGGAGAGTCAGCATTTGATAATCCGCTCGATGCGACGGCGGTATCGGTGAACGGGGGAGCGACCACCATCGCGGACATCATTACGAACATCGATCTTGCGCCGCCGACGATCATTCAAACGACACCCGCCGACAACGCGCCGGACGTCCGCGCGGACGGGACAATCATGATCAAGTTTTCGGAGGCGATCGACTACTCAACCCTCCAGGGCAATTTCCGCCTGGTGAATACGAATATGCGCCGCTGACGTTCAGAAGCCTTGCACCGGATAAAGGTGTTCCGGGGTCGGTGGTCGTGATAAATGGCTCGGGATTCGACTCGACTGCCACGAACAATGCGGTTCGCTTCACCGATGCCGTGGGAGCGGGAACGGTCGCTGCCTCGATCGTGAGCGCAACGCCGAATCAGATTGTAGCCACGGTACCACAGAGAGCCGGCTCCGGCGATGTAACGATCACGGTCGGGCCAACCACGAGCGGCGCCCGCACGTTCACACGGTTGCCTCAGACGGCGGCGGCGCGAGCGCGCGAAATCGGCTCGTGCGCCTTGAGCGCCATCCCGCGTTCCCATGTTCTCCTGCCGGATGGACGGACGGCCTTCGTTGCGACTCCGGCGGGAGTTTCCATCGTGGACACGGATCCCGGATCGCCGAACTTCTGCCACGAGATCGGCCTCCCGATCGCCGGCGGCCTGGACGACGTGGACGTACTGCCGGATGGGAGCTGGGTATACGGCATCAGCCGTTCCGCCGAGATGCTCTACGCAATCGATCCGATAAACCACACGGTCCCGTTCGCCCTCCCCGTGGGTACGGAGCCGCTGGGGATTGCTATCGGCCCCAATGGGCGCTGGGCTTATATTCCGACGGCGCAGGGAACCATCCAGAAGTGGGATGTCCTGGAAGGGAGTCCCACGCTCAGGAGCCAGGTCGGTGTGATTAGCTCGCCGGATCCGAACCTCCGCGGAAACGCTGCAATCGATCCCACGGGAGAGATTCTTCTGGCACTCTCAGGCACGGGGAAGATGCTGGCCTTTGAGACTGCGACGGGCGCCTTTATGGGATCCGTCCCGACGGGGCCCGACCCGCGGGACGTGGTCATAGACCCGAGCGGGCTCAGGGCGTACGTGAGCGACGGGAGAGGGCAGATAACGATCGCATCTTTGAGAGCCTCGATCGCCGCACCCGTCAATCCATTCGCGGTGCAGAACATCCGGACGGGGGGATCGCTGAGAAAAGCTTCTATCTCACCCGCCGGGTCCCATCTCTTTTCGGCGAATAGGGAACTCAACCTCATCGACGTGGTCGATCTCAATCCGTCGAGCGCTTCGTATCGGACGGTTGTGTCCACCATACCTCAGAGTGTCAATCCAGTCGGAGTGAATCTGTCAACGAGCGGCGACTATGCATATTCTATCGTGGAAGAAGACATGAAGCTCGTCGTGCTCGCGATGGGTGAAGGGCCTGCGCTGAAGAGCATTTCAAAGCAAGCAGGACCGGAAGGTGCGCAGCTCGTGCTCGCCGGATCCGGGTTTGGGGCCGATATAAACGATGTTCGCGTCGTTTTTGGCGATCCTCATGGGACATTCGTGAGCGTTCAACCGGCATGGGGTACTCAGACTGCGCTTGGCGTTGCAGTGCCAGCGGGGGCTCAGACGGGCCCAGTGAGCGTGCAGGTTGGATTGGCCGACCCGCTCTACTCGAATGCGCTCCACTTCGCAGTGCTCGGGCCGACACCGCCGCCCGGGCAGCTCCGCGCGGTATCTAGAACTCAGCTTGAGTTGTACGAGATCACTCCGATCGCTGCCATGTCTCCCACAGGCGACCAGATGATTGTCGGTACGGAAGATGGGAATCTGCTTTTTTTAGATACGGATCCGAGCAGTCCCACGCTCAATCAAGTGATCCGCAATGTGGATCTCGGCGAATTCGGCACGCACGGAGTGTATGACATTGCCATGACTCCCGACGGTATGTGTCGTTGGATACGACCAGTATGTTTGCGGTCAATTGCAACCGGTCCGATAGCGAGTATGGGACAGTGATCGGCACCGTGCAGGACTGGGCGCCACATCCCATGACGGCTTCTCGCGAACTAGCAATAAGCCCCGATGGTACAAGCTGTCTCGTTCATGACAAGCGCGAAATAACCTGGGATCGTCTATACCGTGTGGACATCAATCCGGATTCTCCCACGTACAACACGGTGCTTGATACCGTTGTTGCAATGTCTTCGCTCCTTGCAAGCGATTTGGCATATCATCCAGCCGGCCAGTATGCCTACTGCACACACACCGACGGTGCGCTTATTGTGATAGATATGTCCGGTTCTCATCCCCAGTTTGTGAGAATGATAGATCTAACAGGGTACTATTTCGGATATCCCACTATGCCGGTATCGCTCTCATTTGATCCAAGCGGTGATATGTGTTACGTGGCCTCCCGGGAATCAGGAGGCTCGGGATATTACCTTATCTTCGAAGTCGATTCATCCGATCCCGCGAATCCTGTTCTGCATGACCCAGGCGTAACGAATCCGGTTGCATTCGGAACCGGTCAGTTCTATCTCGGCGATCGCATCGATGTCTCCCCGCGGGGGGACCGGGCGTTTGTTCGTGGCGAGGACGATGTTTATAACTTTGATCTCGTTAACTTCCTGGCGAATCCAAATCGAATCATAAATCAATTCGTCCAGCCGGGTCGCATAGATATGGATTTTACGCCTGACGGATCTTTGGTATATGCGGTGAACCAGTTTGACGGCAACCCTGACAGCCTCATCGTCTTTGACTTCGGCGGCGCGGACAACCTGGCGCTCGCCTCGGGCAATAGTCAAACGGGAATCGCCGGGCAGCCTCTTCAGGCTCCGCTTCGCGTGCGAGCCACAAGCGGTGGCCTGGCATCTCGCGGCGTTGTCGTTGAGTTCAGTGCCGACCCCGGCTCCGGGTATTTTGCGGCATCAAATTCTGCAACCCAGTTCGTTACGACCGATGCACAGGGGTATGCGCAGGTTGAGTGGATTCTCGGTCCCGAGGTCGGACCTCAGACGGTGTATGCGATCGCAAACAGCCTTGCAGGCTCGCCGATTCAATTCACTGCGACAGCGGTCGCGAATCCCGCCTTGCTCCCCCTCGAATTCGCGGGCATCGTGCCGGCGGACGGCGCGCAGGCGGTCGGCATTACTACCACTATAATTGCTTCGTTCAGCCGGAGCGTCGATCCGACGACGGTCAATCCTTCGAACGTCCTTCTGTACAGGGCCACCGATTCTCAAGTCATATTTTCGAAACTCGGATTCACGGATGAGAACAGGAAAGTCTCCCTTACTCCGGTCATGCCGCTCGACGTAAATACTACTTATACACTGGAGATCAGGACCGGCATCAAGGACGCATCCGGCGGCGACCTCGTGAATCCCGTCGTGTCGAGCTTCACCACTGTGCCACCTCCGCCGTTAAAGCTCTCATCCGTCTGTCCGCCGAGCAGCGCGCGGCAGCTCATGATCGTGATTGCCGGACGGGGCTTCAGTCCCACGTCGGCCGAAAACAGCGTTCTCTTCAACGAGCTCGCCGTTACGCCGGTCGAGGCGGGGAGCGATTATCTCAAAGTGATAGTTCCACCGGAGGCGCAGTCGGGAACTATCAGGGTCCAGACGGGAGCTCAGATCTCGAACGCGATTCCATTCGCGGTTCTCGAGCCCCTGAGTGCCGCCCCGGATCATACGGTGGCGGAGGTCGGCACCAATGCGGTGACGAAGAGTCTCGTCATCCATCCAAGCGGCATCTGGGCGTATGCAGTCAGTCCCGAAGGAAACGTCGTCGTGCCTATCAACATCCCCCAGCGGCGATCGTTGCCGGCCATCCCCGTCGGCAATCATCCGGTTTCCGTTGCAATGCATCCCGAGGGCACGTTTGTGTATGCCGCCAACTTCCAGTCGAGCAGCGTATCCATCATCGATGTCGATCCCGCTTCACCCGATTTCCTTGCGCCCGATACGACGCTCGCAGTCGGGAACTATCCAATCGACCTCACCGTAAGCTCGGACGGCGACCGCGTGTATGTGGTGAGCGCGGGATCGGACGAGGAACACAATGTGGATATTCTCGATAGCGACGAGGCAAGCGCCAACTACCACAGTGTACTAGCGACCATCGGCACCGGTGCGGCGACCAGGAGCGTTGTTATGACTCCCGACGGGTCGCGGCTCTACTTTGGGACCGATACCGGTTACATCGTGCTCGATGCGATCGACTACGGCGTACTTGCGACGATTCGGACCGGGGCGGCGACCAAGAGCGTCGTCATGCACCCCGATGGGGGACTGCTCTTTATTCTGACGACCGAAGGCCAGGTTCTCATCGTCGACATCATGCAGGGGAGCACGAGGGAGAATTCGGTGCTTGCAACCATCAGAACGGGTAAGGCTACGAAGTCGATTACGCTAAGCCCCGACGGCTTGACGCTCTACCTCGTCCAGGAAGAACTGGATATCATCCTCGTTCTGCGGCTCGTGATCACGGGATCTGCGACGGTGATCGATCCCGATGCGGAGATTCCGCCTGTCCAGGTATCCTACTCGATCGTCGACTCCATCTATGCCGGGGAGGATCCCGAGGTAATCGTGTTTGATCCTTCGGGTTCCGGTCTCGCGCTCGTCGTGAACTCCGGTCCCCAGACGGTCA